>JBEIEG010000351.1:0-2678 GCA_040383035.1 Hyphomonadaceae bacterium
CCGAGAGATAAAGCTCGCGCGCAATGTCTGCGCCGCCAGCGATATACAGGCGCTGAACTTGCTTGCCTGCCGCCCCGGTTTGCACGGTCACCAACGTATTGCCCAGCATGTCTTTTGCGTGGGAAGCGACTTCATCAAGGTTGAAGGCAAGACGCACGCCGCCTTTTGCTTCGGGTGGGAGTTCCTTAAACTTGCCCTTGCCGCGTCCACCCGCGTGGATCTGCGACTTTACCACCCACATGGAGCCGCCCAATTTCTGAGCCGCGGCTTTGGCTTCCTCTACCGAGAAAGCAGCAATGCCTGGAGGAACGGGAAGACCATAGTTTGCGAGGACTTCTTTGGCCTGATGTTCATGAACGTTCATGGATAAAATGTCCCCTGTGCAGCACAAAATTTCGTTAGGCGCTTCTAGCCAGCCACGCCGACACACGCAACCGCTTGATCCACCCGCGCGCAGGTTAAACTCAATGGCTTGGCATGTTCAACCATAGATAGCTAGACAATTTCAGGTGGTTTTGGACTCATAGAGCATGGGCGAACGTTGAAGAAGGAGGTGCGTCTTTCGCCAGAGGAAAGCGAAAGACCATGAGGGAAAGCCCTAAAGCATTACATAGGGAGGACGAAGAACTCCGCCCCCAAACCCAAGATCCGGGTAGGAGGGCAGTCGCCGCGGCGATGGCCAAGGCCCTGTGTCGCCTCGCCCGCCTAGACCCAAGGTTTTCGGCCGCTAAGCCTGCAGGGCGGATATTTGCCACCCTGATCTTGGTGACCTGCTGTTGGTCGGTTGCTGCCCTATTTCTGTTGGTGGATACAAAAGCCCTAGCTTGGGCGGTAATGACATTGGCGCTGTGCCTAAACGTCTTCCGACTTTGGACATGTTGTCTGCCTGAGCCGCGCGTTTCGGCTTGCCCGCAAGTGAACATAAACGAGGAAGAACCCGTCTGGACGATCTTGGTTGCTCTGTATCAAGAGGCGGGCTCGGTCGGGTCGTTGTTGAACGCGTTAGACAAACTGGATTGGCCCAAAGAGAAAATAGACCTTGTCTTTGCTTGTGAGGCCGATGACCGCGAGACGTTGGCAGCCCTTAATTTACGACGGCATAGCTATCGCTTTCGGATCATTGCCATTCCGACCGGCGGGCCGCGCACCAAGCCGAAGGCCCTGCAAACGGCCCTGCCCTTTTGTCGAGGGCGCTATCTGACGGTCTATGATGCGGAGGACCTCCCCGCTTCGGGTCAATTACGCGAGGCTTGGAGGGCCTTTCGAAATGGGCCGGCCAATCTTGCTGTCGTTCAAGCCCCGCTGGTGATTTGGAATGAGCGGGAAAGCTGGATCAGTCGTCAGTTTGCACTCGACTATGCGATCTGGTTCCGCCTGATCTTGCCAGGCTTGGTGCGCCTTTCTCACTTTTTGCCACTTGGCGGAACCTCCAATCATTTTGATATCACCCATTTACGAGCTGTCGGTGGGTGGGACCCTTTTAATGTCACCGAAGACGCAGATCTGGGCGCACGATTTGCCCGACTAGGCCTGACCGCTAACCTGATCCGAAGCCCCACTTATGAAGAGGGTGCCCCCACTTTTGCGGGCTGGGTCCGCCAGCGAGGTCGTTGGATTCAGGGCCATATTCAGACAGTTAGTGTCCATTTGCGCACACCGGGACGACTGACCATACAGCTCGGTGGCTTTGGCCTGCTCGCCTTTCTTCTGGGTCTGACAACAGGCCCGTTGAACGCGGCAATCCTATTTGTATCGGCGCTACTGGCGATTGGCCAGACGCTTGCCGGACAGTCCGACCAAGTATTGCTCTGGGTACTCTCAATGGCCCTAAGCCAAGCGGTTGTTGGGATGGCAGCTGTCCTGCGTGATGGACGAAACAGCCTTTGGATCGCCTGCTTTGCCTTGCCGCTCTATCAAGCCTGCCAGGTGCCGGCACTGTTTCGCGCGATTTGGCGCATCTATCTTTCCCCATCGATCTGGGACAAAACCAAGCATGGTGCAGAGGCACGGCCGCGTAGGTTCGCCACTGCCGAGGGTCAACACGCAATGAGTGAGCCACAGACTTGGATTGGCCAGCAACTTTAATCGCTCTCGCGATCGGTCTTTGTGGGTTTGGTTTTTCCTCTTGGCGAGCCTCAAGGCCTGCTGAATTCGGCAAGGTTCGCATGATCCCTTGGACAGCTCTTTCGATCATTTGTGCTGTGGTTGCGCTGTTTATGCTAGTCCACGCCGTCAATCTGGCAGGTATTCAGACGGGCAATGTGTCCGCCCCAATGCGCTGAAAACTAGGATCACTATCAGTCCAGCTTTGGGGGCTAGCCAGCGCCCTCGGCCCGTTCTAATTAAAATGCAACGCCCAAGAGAGGCGGCACATCAAGGTGAGCGGAGGCATCATGACCGACATTGAGACTTTTCGACAAGAAACGCGGGCGTGGCTTGAAGCCAATTGCCCCGCCTCTATGCGCACCCCCATGCCGGAGAGCGAGACCGTCTGGGGCGGTCGCAATGCAAGCTTCAAAAACCCAGATTCGAAAGCCTGGCTCGAAGCCATGGCTTCAAAAGGCTGGACCGCGCCCAAATGGCCAAAGGCCTATGGCGGCGGCGGCTTAACTGGGGAAGAAGACCGCGTGCTACAAGATGAATTGCGCCGCATCAATGCCCGCCCAGCGCTTCTCTCC
>JBEIEG010000352.1:0-2672 GCA_040383035.1 Hyphomonadaceae bacterium
CGGCCGACCTTGGTCATGTAATCCCGCATGATCTTATAGCGGCCCTTTGGCATCAGAGGAATTTCTTCCAAACTGTGCAAGGGGTTGAAGCCCAGACCCAAAAAGCCAATGCCAAGCTTGTCGGTGACGGTGCGCACGTCACTCAAATGGGCACCCACTTCCGTGCAGGTCTGGTGCAAATGCTCTAACGGTGCGCCAGACAATTCAAACTGACCACCGGGCTCCAGCGTGATCGACGCCATGCCCTGCTTGAGGCCAATGATATCATCGCCTTCATAAATGCCGTCCCAGCCTGACAGGGTCTTCATCCCATCCAGCAGAGCGCGCACGCCCGTATCGCCTGCATAGGGAACAGGCGCGTGGGTACCTTTGTAGAAGCCGAACTTCTCATGCTCGGTCCCGATTTTCCAATCAGACTTCGGCTTTGGCCCCGCATCAAAATAGGGCAACAAATCCTCAAAAGTCTCGAGGGGGCGGGAAAGGTCTTCTGAATCAGCCATGCACAAAGTCTCATACGACGTGAAGTTCACGCCGGTGTGAGTTAGGGCGCGTTTATGACAGGCGCAAGAAGGCCCCTTGGATTTTGCCGTTTTTATACTGTCAGGGCATGCGCAAATTGATGGTTGACGTCGCGGTGCTTGGCTTCGTCCGCCCGCACCGCTAACACCACATCGCGCAGTCGCGCATCAGGGGCAAGCTTCCAATAGTCAATCGCGATGGCTGGCGCGGCCACATTCTCCAGCCGACCCGCATCGATCTCAGCCAAGTAAGAGGTGTAGCTGATCACCGCTTCTTCCTCAAAATAGCCAACCATACGATGGGCCGTTCGGGGGAAGAAAAGATAGAGCACAAAAAAGGCATTGAAGAACACACCCTGCGCCAACAGGATCAACAAGCGCTCTAGCCAGTTTGGCTGGGCAATGGTCACAAATGTCATCAGATGCATGCGCTCATTCTGGGATTCATCGAGCAAGGTCTGGATCCAGCCGTGATCATCTTCCATGCGTCGGATGCTGCGCATATGGACCAACATCCCGGCGACCATGCCGGGCACGGCCGCTACGGTTTCCAGCACAACAGCGCGGTGGCCGTAGCGCTTGGCAAAAAAGTGATCAGCAAAGAAGCGAAGGGCTCGTGTCATGCCCAAAGCCACTCGGTCCGAGAGGTCTTGGGGGGCTTGATGAAACTCCAAAGGGTTAGCCGTTTCAAAAGGATAACCCGACGCCGTACTCATGACTGTCTCCTGCTTTTTCGTACCTACCGCGCATGATTGCCTTTAGGTCCAAGCAACAGATGGTGATTAGGTGCCCCTTCGAAAATGCGACGCAATGTCGCCCCCATTTTTGCCCCTTAAGTCCAATCGCCCCAAGCGCTTTGGATCAAGGTTAGCCCCGCAAAGGTCGCGGTATCGGCGCGCAAAATACGTGGTCCCAGATTGACGGGGCGAACCATAGGACTGGCGCGCAACTTCTCCCGTTCTGCAGGGGTAAAGCCGCCTTCGGGCCCCGTCAAGAGCGCCACGCGCGCAGGCTTATCAGCCAGAGCTTCTGCCACCGACATGGCATCTCCGGCTTCATCTGCAAACAGGATCAGACGCGGTTTTGCTTTAGGGTCGAGAAGGCTCATGAGGCTTACGGCGTCAAACACTTCCGGCACAAACAAGGTGCCGCATTGCTCAGATGCTTCGGCAGCGCGACTTCGGAGGCGCTCGAGATTGAGTTTTCGGACGATGGTACGCTCGGTCAGGACTGGGCGGATGCGCGCCACGCCAAGCTCTGTGGCTTTTTCGACAATCGTATCGGTGCGGTCGCCCTTCACCGGGGCAAATAACAGATCGAGATCGCAGACGAGGGTTTGTGTCCGTGTCTGTTCGGCACAAAGCGCTTCTGCCCCCTTCTTCCCAATTTGCGTTAAAAGAGCCAGCCATTCGCCATCGCGGCCATTGAACAACAAGACCGCCGCGCCTACAGGCAAACGTAACACATGGGCTAGGTAATGCGCCTGCCCTGCGTCGAGCGCCACGGGTCGATCTTGGCCCAAATCAGAGGCGACATAGAGGCGTTGGCTGGGCTTCATCATTCACTCATTTGGCTAGCCCCCTTGCGCGGGGCGTAAAGTAGCGTGCACACTTCAGACTTATGCCGGAGGAAGCAAGATGGCCAACGACAAGAAGTCCGCAAAAGCTGCAAACGATAGTGCCAAGTCCAAAATGTCGGACGCCGAATTCCTCGAGCAGCTCGAGCCTCTGCAAGTAGCCCTCGTCACCACCCAGCAATGGTTGATGGAGACTGGGGCAAAAGTGCTGATCATCTTTGAAGGTCGCGATGCGGCTGGCAAAGACGGCACAATCAAGCGCATGATTGAGCATATGAGTGCGCGCTCAACCCGCGTCGTCGCGCTGCCCAAACCGTCTGACCGCGAAAAAACCCAATGGCATTTCCAGCGTTATGCGGCCCATCTGCCAGCAGCGGGCGAAGTCGTGATCTTCAACCGCTCGTGGTATAATCGCGGCGGGGTAGAGCCCGTCATGGGCTTTTGCACCCCTGAAGAGCACACCGATTTCTTGCGCGATGTGGTGCCCTTCGAAACCATGTTGAGTGAATCTGGCACCCACATCATCAAGCTTTGGCTAGACATCAGTCGCGAGGAACAAGCCCGTCGCCTCGAAGAGC
>JBEIEG010000353.1:0-2670 GCA_040383035.1 Hyphomonadaceae bacterium
AGCGGTCGTGGGTGACGAGGATGACGCAGCCGGGGAATTCTTCCAAATGGTGCTGAAGCCAAGCAACGGATTCTGCGTCCAAGTGGTTGGTCGGTTCGTCCAGCATCATCATGTCGGGCTTCGACAACAAGAGGCGACACAGCGCGACGCGGCGCTTTTCCCCGCCAGACAGCTTAGAAATGTCGGCATCATTGTCCGGGCAACGCAGGGCGCCCATGGCCATTTCGATCTTGGCATCAATGTCCCACGCATCCGCAGCGTCGATCTGCTCTTGCAAAGACGTCATCTCTTCCATCAGCTCGTCGCTATAGTCTTCGGCCATCTTCATGGAGACTTCGCCGAACCGGTCAAACAAGATCTTCTCCGGGCAGTCAGCAATGACATTCTCCCAGACTGATTTGGTGGCGTCCAAGTCTGGCTCCTGAGCCAGATAGCCCATTTTAGTGCCTTGGGCAGGACGAGCCTCACCGGTGAAGTCCTTATCGAGGCCAGCCATAATCTTCAAAAGGCTGGACTTACCCGAACCGTTCACACCAACCACACCAATCTTCGCATCTGGGTAAAAGGACAACCAGATGTTTTCGAATACTTTCTTGCCGCCTGGATAGGCTTTGGTTAGGCCTTGCATTTGGAAGATATGCTGATGTGCCACGCGTGTGTCTTTCTGTCAGTCAAACTAGGGGTTGGCCGGGCTTTTAGCTGACCCGAAGGCGAAGGGGAAGGGTGTGCCATGCGGGGGACTTGTGCTGCTGCAGGCGCATGGCTATCGAAAGGCTCGCACACGGTAACCCAAACCAAAGGGCGGGGTCGATGAAGGTTTTGTTCGACACCAATATATTGATCGACCATCTGCAAGGGCATCGGGCGGCTAGCGAAGCCATTTCGAGCCATCCCGGGGCCGCCATCTCTGTTATCACCTGGGTGGAGGTCATGTCGGGCGTGCCTTCTGCCCAAGAAGACGCCATGCGCCTCTGGTTAGACCGCTTTCATCTGATCCACGTCGACGCCGACATTGCTGTCTATGCAGCGGTCTTGCGGCAAGAAAGACGGCTCGATCTGGCGGACGCCTTGATTGTCGCTACCGCCCAAGCCAGCGGGCGAACTTTGGTCACGCGCGACCGCGCGCTCTGCCATGAGCTGGACGATCCACCCGTTCTGGTCCCCTATGAGATGCATGCTGACAGGGCTTGATCGTGAGCATGTCCAAGGTCTGAACACGCTGTGGCCATTTTAACGCCAAACTAACCATGTTTGGCTTTAACAAGCCAAGGGGCGATTTTGGAGCCACATCATGATTGATCGGAAACTTGCTATTCTCTGCGCGGCAGTCCTAAGTTCGGGCCTGACTTTGGGGACACCTGCCCTCGCGCAAACCACAGGGCCAACGCCTGATGACTCAGTCGTGTCATCAAATGCGGCACCCGCTACCAAAAAGACCAATCCTGATGGTTTCAGTCAGCAGGAAATTATCGATGCGGCGGGAACTTTCTTTGGCAAAACCTCGGGCAGCGTCGGGCAAGTAGTCGAGCGTGTGTTTCAAGATCAGGGCAGCCCCGTCGGCTATATCCGGGGCGATGAATATGCCGCCGCGATTGGCTTTGGTGTCCGTTATGGCCAAGGCACCTTGGTGATGAAGGACGGGCAAGAGCGTAAAATCTTCTGGCAAGGCCCTTCCATCGGCCTCGACACCGGCGGTAATGCCAGCAAGGTCTTCACCCTCGTTTACAATCTAGAAAACCCTGACGGCATCTACCGTCGTTATCCAGGTGTCGAGGGTGCTGCCTTCTTTATTGCGGGCATTGCAGTCACGTATCAGCGCGCTGAAGGCGTGACATTGGCTCCGATGCGCACAGGCATTGGTTTCCGCGCAGGGGTGAATGCGGGCTATACTGCTTACTCGAAGCGCCGCCGCGCCCTCCCATTCTGATCACTCACGCAGATTTGAGTGCAAATGCCACAATAATCTGATCGACCTGCGCAGCCGTCGGCTGTGCAGCGTCGACGGCAAGCGCGTCGTTAGGTGTCTCCAACGTTGAAAACTGTGAGGCTAAGATGCTGGGGCCAGCAAAATGGCCTTGGCGGGTCGACAAGCGCGTATAGGCAAGGTCCGTCCCAATCACCAAATGCACCAGATAGTCAGGTGCCAAGCTTGTGCGATGAATTGCCTTAAGCGCCGAGCACGCCAAAACCGTCGACACCCCCACCTCATCAAACACAGGCTTAATCCGAGCCAACCAGGCCGCACGGTCGGTCTCATCCAACGTGACGCCCGAGGCGATTTTGGCCTTGGCTTCTGGAGAATGAAAATCGTCGGCATCGAGAAACCGCCAACCGAGATGCGCCGCCAAAGCCGAGCCCAAGGTCGTTTTGCCTGCGCCAGAGACGCCCATGATCACCAGTTTGGCCATAGGCATGATCTAGACGAGCCCGCCTTGCCCCAGCAAGTCAGCCGCGCAGGACGAAATCGCACCACACAATGATAAGTCAATTGACGCCTGCGCCCATGTCCTCTAAATCCCCGCTTCCGTTGCCCAGATGGCGGAATTGGTAGACGCACTGCTTTCAGGTAGCAGCGCCGCGAGGCGTGGAGGTTCGAGTCCTCTTCTGGGCACCATTTTTTCTGTGAAACTGTTGTGTTGATTTTGGCACTTAGGGTGCCTTTTTGTGCTG
>JBEIEG010000354.1:0-2650 GCA_040383035.1 Hyphomonadaceae bacterium
CATTTTCATTCTGGCTGATGATTTAGGTTATAATGACATCTCGACCTTTGGTGGCGGGCTCGGCAATGGCAAAATCAAAACCCCAAACATTGATGCGTTAGCGGCTTCAGGTGTCGCATTCCGTCAGGCCTATTCAGGCACGGCCAGCTGTGCGCCATCGCGTGCGATGATCATGACGGGGCGCTATCCAACCCGCACAGGCTTTGAATTTACCCCGACGCCAGACGGTATGGGCCGGATTGTGAAAATGGTGGCGGACTCCATGCGTGGACAAAGCGGCATGCCGCCCGCCATTTATCATGCCGACCGCGTGGCCGAAATGCCGAAGTATGACGAGCAAGGCCTGCCGGGCTCAGAAGTGACCATCGCCGAAGTCTTGAAGACGCGTGGCTATCACACCGTTCATATCGGCAAGTGGCACACAGGACTTGGCCCGGAGTTTGGGGCAAATGCCCAAGGCTTTGACGAAAGCCTGTTAATGGCTAGCGGCCTTCACTTGCCCGAAGATGATCCCAATGCCGTCAATGCCAAGCTCGGTTTTGACCCGATCGACAAATTCTTGTGGGCGCGGATGGAATATGCGGCCTCTTATAATGACGGGGAATGGTTCAAGCCACGCGGCTATCTCGCCGATTACTGGACCGATGAAGCGATTGAAGTCATCAAGGCCAATAAGAACCGCCCTTTCTTTATCAATCTCTCGCATTGGACCGTTCATACGCCCCTGCAAGCCACGAAATCTGATTATGATGCGGTGGGGCCGATGAGCTCCGAGCGCGAACGGGTTTATGCGGCGATGATTGTGTCGTTAGACCGCAGTGTAGGCCGGATTGTTGCGACCTTGAAAGAACAGGGCATGGCCGACAATACCTTGATCGTGTTTTCGAGCGACAATGGTGGGCCAGGCTATATTGGGCTGCCAGAGATCAACAAGCCTTTCCGGGGCTGGAAACTCTCTCTCTTTGAAGGGGGCATCCGCGTGCCCATGTTCATGTCATGGCCGGGAAAAATTCCAGCCGGCACCCAGGTGCAAGCCCCCGTCGCCCATATTGATTTAATGCCAACATTGGCGGCAGCTGCAGGGGCAGCACTTCCCAAGGGCGTTGCAATTGATGGCGTCAACATCCTGCCGAATGCCGAAGGCAAGGCGGGCGATGCGCGTCCCCATGAGACCATCTTCTGGCAAAGCGACGGCTACCGTGTGGTGCGCCATCTCGATTGGAAACTTCAGGTGATCGAAAAGCCCAGTGCTGTTTATCTCTATGATCTAGCCACGGACCCGACAGAAAAGACCAATCTGGCTGGGGCCCGCCCTGACATGGTGGCCAAACTTCGCAAGTTGTTGGATGACCATAAGGCTGGCGGGCGCAAGCCGCTTTATCCCGCCACGCTGGAGGGCCCAATCGCCATTGACCGAGCATTAGGAACCAGGGTCACCAAAGATGACACCATTGCCTATTGGCCGAATTAGGGATGGGCAATGGTCTGAAACCCTTCTCCATCCATATCCCGCAAGCCAAGCTGGATGAGGTTCAGCGGCGGGTGACGGCTTTCCAATGGCCTGATGTACCAGCCGATGAGGGTGTAGATGATTGGTCGCGTGGCGCGTCCACCACTTGGTTGAAAGAGCTTCAGGATTATTGGCTTAACACCTATGACTGGCGGGCAGTCGAGGCCGAACTCAATTGTTTGCCCCAGTTTACGGTCACGATTGACGGCCAAGACATCCACTTTCTCCATGTTATGGGCGAGGCTGGTGGTAAGCGGCCACTCTTGCTTAGCCATGGCTGGCCGGGTTCGGTATTTGAGTTTCATAAGGTTATTGGCCCTTTGGCGTTTCCGAGCCAGCACGGCGGTAAAGCTGAAGATGCATTTGATCTGATCATCCCCAGTCTGCCTGGCTATGGTTTTTCCGGCAGGCCCGCGCGCCCGATAGGGCCCCGCACCACGGCAGGCCTGTTTCGTAAATTGATGGTCGATGTCTTGGGTTATAGGTCTTTCATCGCCCAAGGGGGCGATTGGGGGTCGGTGGTTACGGCTTGGCTGGGTCTAGAGCATGGAGATGTTGTGCGCGGCATTCATCTCAATATGTTGGGACTGCGCCCGGATGTGTCGACGTTAACCACGCCAGAGCATGGCGCGTGGGCGCAGAAGTCACAAGCTATGATGCAAATGGGCGGTGCCTATTTCCAACTTCAGACAACACGTCCCCAATTGCTGGCCATGGCTGTGACCGATTCCCCGTTTGGACAGGCGGCTTGGATTGTTGAGAAGTTTCAGAACTGGTCTGACGCCTCGCGCGGGTCGCTTGATACCATCTTTGGCAAGCAGGACCTTTTGACCAATATCATGCATTATGTGCTGACCGACCGCTTTGCGACCTCTGTCTGGTTCTATCGCGGGGTCTTAGAGGAGGGCGGTGGCTATTTCCTCAATCCCGGCCAAAAGATTGACGTGCCTACAGGCTTTGCCAATTTCCCGGGGGATAACATCTTTCCCAATCCACCCCGTGATTGGGTTGAGTTAGGCTATAATCTCCAACATTGGACAGATATGCCCTATGGCGGGCATTTCGCCGCTTGGGAGGCACCAGACCTATTCGTACAGGATTTAGCTAGCTTTGGTCGTCGTATCGGTCGTTGAAGGCAGG
>JBEIEG010000355.1:0-2620 GCA_040383035.1 Hyphomonadaceae bacterium
AGCGCATCTGGCGCATAGGCCCCAGCGGCACCGTTGCCGCAAGCGACGACTACTTTGATTGGACGGCTGAGTTTAAAGTCCCCAACTGCGTCCGCAATATAACGCTCCCGCATGCCCTCGATCCGGGTAAGGCTGCCGCCCGGGCGTTCAACGAAAGCACCGGACAAGACGATATCGCGCAGCTTGCCCATTTCATCGGGGCCAAAGGTTAGGGGCTTCTGAGCGCCCATTTTTACCCCAGTCCAGCCATTCTCATTATGGCTGGCAGTGACCATGGCGACAGCAGGCGCGTCCAAAGCAAACTGAGCGTAATAGGCCACAGGCGACAAGGCCAAACCAATGTCTAGAACTTCACAACCGGCCTGCATCAAGCCAATGGTCAAAGCTTGCTTGATCGACAAAGAATAAAAGCGGAAGTCGTGACCAACGACAACGCGGCTAGCGCCATATTCATGCAACAAGGTGCCCAAGCCCAAACCTAGCGCCTGTACGCCAAGGAAATTCAACTCTGGTGCCTTGGGATTGCCTTGGATGCCAAACCACCAGCGAGCATCATACTCACGGAAGCCGGTAGCCTTTACCAACGGATTCATTTCAAAATCCAAAGTGTTGGTCACCAACTCGGTCCGTGGCTTAGGCATGGTGGTGTGGGTCATCTTGTAAGCTCCAATTGAAGTCGCAGTGAACTAGCGCGGAATTGGTTGAGAATAAAGAGAATGGACTTAGGGGCCATGCGATGGTGGCTGCCCTTGTACAATATCGTAATGCAGCAGTGCGATTGCCAGACAGAAAACGCGATGCAGCCTCAAAGGCCGGGTTTGATCTGAGCATCTGACAGCGAGACTATAGTGGCAGTCGTGAGGCATTCTAATTCTTTGTTTTAAAGGCATCCGCGGCAAGTCTGACATCTTGCGCACGGTCCTTGTGCATTACCAAAATGCCTTGAGCAGTTGCGATGACCACAATGTTTTCCACGCCGATCAAAGCGACTGGAACCTCCTCAGACCGCACCAAACAGCCTTGGGCATCAAACAAAGCAATTGGTCCCTGAGCAACGTTCGCGGCCGCATCCTTTTCGGCCAAGTCCCAAAGTGTCAGAAACGAGCCAACATCGTTCCACCCCATATCAACGGGTGCTACAGCAGCACGGTCTGTGGGTTCCATCACCGCGTAATCAACGGAGATGGATGGAGCTTTCACGAAAGCAGCTTCATCGAGATAGATGCGCCCGGATTCACGGTGGCTTTGGGCCAATGCCTCACGCGCGGCGATCAACACGTCAGGGGCGTGGGTGCTGAGCTCCGCCAGAAACGCGCTGGCCTTAAAAAAGAAAATTCCAGCATTCCAAGCATAGTGGCCATCAGCAACATAGGCTTCAGCCGTGGCCAAGTCCGGCTTTTCGCGGAAGGCCTCCACCGCAAACACCCCCTCAGCCAAGGCCTTTCCACTCTTTATGTAGCCATAGCCCGTCTCAGGTGAGGTTGGGGTCACCGCAAAGGTTACGATCCGACCTCCGATCGCAGCGGCGCAGGCATCTAGGCAGGCCTGATGCAACCGATCTGGATAGGCGATGACATGATCTGCGGGCAAAACAAGCATCAAGGCCTCAGGGTCACGCTCAGCTTGAATCAGTGCAGCAACCGCTAAAGCAGGCGCTGTATTTCGAGGTTTTGGTTCTAAGACGATGGTTGCATCGATGACATTTTCTCGTGCCAATTCTTCAGTAACTGGGCCAAGATGGTTTAGGCCACAGATGATAAGCGGCGCACCAAAGCGCACAGCTTGACCTGCCGCGACGCGCTGCAGTGTTTGACCGAACATCGTCGCATTGCCTGCGAGGGCGTGAAATTGCTTTGGCTTGGTCTGGGTTGATAGCGGCCATAGGCGGGAGCCCGCGCCCCCCGACAGGATGACCGGCATGATCAACGGAGAATGCAACAATATCGTCAACAACTTAGCCTTTTTTATTGCGGATCGCCCTGAGCTGCAGCGATTTGGTACAGACGGTTTCTCTTAAATCGCCTTAAAGTATAGACTGTCCCGTCTTCGCCCAATCTTTCATGAAAGCTTCTAACCCGAGATCGGTCAAAACGTGCTTGTAGAGCGCGTTGAAAACCGCCGGTGGCAACGTCGCACAGTCTGCACCAGCCAATGCAGCATCGCGAACATGAATCGCTGTCCGCGCAGACGCGGCCAAGATTTGAGTTTCAAAGCCATAATTGTCATAGATAACCCGAATATCGCGGATGAGTTCCATCCCGTCCTGACCATTGTCGTCTAGCCTTCCGATGAAGGGAGAAATGTAGGCTGCCCCTGCCTTGGCCGCCAATAAGGCTTGAACGGCGGAGAAGCACAAGGTGACATTTACGGGGGTTCCCTCATCGCTCAGAGTCTTGCAAACAAGCAATCCGACTGGCGTTAGAGGCAATTTTACGACTACATTTGGCGCGATTTTCGCAAGTAATCGACCTTCTGCCAACAGGGTTTCATAGTCACTTGCTACTGCCTCGGCGCTGATGGGACCTGGAATAATCGTACAGATCTCTTGAATTGCTTCGGCAATTTTGCGTCCGGACTTGGCAATCAAGGTGGGATTGGTCGTAACACCGTCAACAAGCCC
>JBEIEG010000356.1:0-2614 GCA_040383035.1 Hyphomonadaceae bacterium
CATGGGTATGAGCGTCGAAGAAGTCCATGCGGCCAGCAAGATTGACCCTTGGTTCTTAGATCAATTCGCGGAATTGATCGCGACCGAAAAGAAGCTTGAAACCACCGGCCTGCCGCAGGCCACTGCTGACTGGCGCTTTGTGAAGGCGCAAGGCTTTTCCGATAAGCGCTTGGCCAAGATCGCCGGTAAGAGCGAGCTTGAAGTGCGGGCCGCCCGTCGCGCGGCTGGCGTCCGCCCGGCCTATAAGCGCATTGACACGTGTGCGGCGGAATTCGCGTCCCCCACGCCTTATATGTACTCCACCTATGAGGAAGAATGCGAGGCAGCGCCAAGTGCAGCCAAGAAGATCATCATTTTAGGCGGCGGCCCTAACCGGATCGGCCAAGGCATCGAGTTTGACTATTGCTGCTGCCATGCGGCCTTTGCCTGCGAAGAGCTGGGCATTGAGAGCATCATGGTCAATTGCAATCCAGAGACCGTTTCCACCGACTATGATACGTCTGACAGGCTTTATTTTGAGCCTTTGACGGCTGAAGACGTGCTGGAAATCATCGAAACTGAAAAGCAAAGCGGCACACTTTTGGGCGTCATCGTGCAGTTCGGCGGTCAAACGCCGTTGAAGCTGGCCCATCCACTCGAACAAGCAGGCGTGCCGATCCTCGGCACCAGTGTCGACGCGATTGATATCGCCGAAGACCGTGAGCGCTTTAAAGCGCTTTTGAACGAACTGGACATGCTGCAACCCCGCAACGCGATTGCCCGCACCGAAGCAGAAGCGATTCTGGGTGCACAAGCTGTTGGCTATCCCGTCGTGCTGCGTCCATCCTATGTCTTGGGCGGCCGGGGCATGGAGATTGTCTATGATCAGCAAAGCCTAGAGCGCTATGTGCGCGAGGCTGTGATCGTCTCGGGCGATAACCCCGTCTTGATCGACCAATATCTGCGCGATGCCATTGAAGTCGATGTCGATGCTTTGTCTGACGGCAAAGACGTATTTGTCGCGGGCATCATGGAACATATTGAAGAAGCGGGCATTCACTCGGGCGACAGCGCCTGCGCCCTGCCCCCCTACACCTTGTCGGCAGAGATCATCGCGAAGATCGAAGCGCAGACCATTGCGATGGCCAAAGGTCTGAAAGTCGTTGGCCTGATCAACATCCAGTATGCGATCAAGGACGATACGATTTATGTGTTGGAGGCCAATCCACGCGCTTCTCGCACGGCACCTTTTGTGGCCAAAGCGGTTGGCATTCCGGTTGCCCGCATTGCCGCCAAGCTGCAAGCCGGCGAAAGCTTGGCGAGCTTTGGATTGAAGCAGAAGAAACTCAACCATGTCGCTGTCAAAGAAGCGGTTTTCCCATTTGCACGCTTTGCCGGTGTCGACCCAATCTTGGGCCCCGAAATGCGCTCAACTGGCGAATGTATGGGCATTGATGCGGACTTTGGCCATGCGTTTTTGAAATCGCAATTGGGCGCTGGCATGCGCTTGCCGTCCGGCGGAACGGCCTTCTTGTCGGTTAAAGATAGCCATAAGCCAGCACTGCCTGAGCTTGGTCGTAATTTTGTGCGCTTGGGCTTCAAACTCGTAGCCACGGAGGGCTGTGCAAAGGTCCTACGCGATGCGGGCGTGCCGGTTGAGCGCGTCAATAAGGTGATGGAAGGCCGTCCCCATATCGTCGATGCGATGATCAATGGTGACATCCAATTGGTCGTCAACACCACCGAGGGAGCGCAATCCCTTGCTGATAGTTACTCCATCCGGCGCACGGCTTTGGTATCCAATATCTCCTATTACACCACCATTGCTGGCGCCCGCGCTGCTGCCACCGCCATCGAAGCAGCGGAGGGAGAAACCCTACAAGTTAAGCCACTGCAAGCGTACGCTTGACGAAAGACGATCGAAACACCACTCTATAAGCCCCTTTTTGTGGAATCCCCCTAATGGAAAAGATCCCTATGACTGCAGAGGGCCATGCGGCGCTCGATGCAGAACTCAAACGTTTGAAGACTGACGAGCGCCCATCGGTGATTGGCGCCATCTCAGAAGCACGCTCGCATGGCGACCTGTCTGAGAATGCGGAATATCACGCAGCCAAAGAGCGGCAATCCTATATTGAGGGTCGCATCGCTGAGCTGGAAGACAAGTTAGCACGCGCCCAAGTGATTGACGTGTCGAAATTGTCTGGCACGAACGTCAAGTTCGGTGCCACGGTGACCGTCATTGACGAAGACACCGACCATAAGGCCGCCTATAAGATCGTGGGTGAAGACGAAGCCGACGTAAAACTCGGCAAAATCTCGATCACCTCCCCCATCGCCCGTGCCATGATTGGCAAGGAAGAAGGTGATGTCGTGGAAGTGGCCGCACCCGGCGGCTCGAAAAGCTATGAGATCGTGGCGGTCACCTGGGCTTAAGCCTTTGTGACTCCGTTTGAGGCAAAATAGAACGGGCCCCTGAATAGGGGCCCGCTTTATTTGTTAGAGGCGGATTTCAAACGTCGCTTCGGTCTTGGCTTTGACTTCATCCAAGGTCACATCTGTTGCCAACTCTATAAGCGACATGCCCCCTGCCCGGCGGTCAATTGAAAAGACCGCCAGATCGGTGATCACAAGA
>JBEIEG010000357.1:0-2608 GCA_040383035.1 Hyphomonadaceae bacterium
CGCGACAATGTCCGAGTTCCCGCAAAAACCAGATAGCCGACGCCACCGACTTCGATCAGCGCGCGATCTTCACCCGTTGCCGCCACCAGGCCTTTCAGCGATCCGATCATCCTTTAGCTGCCATCAAATGCGTGGGGCTGCGCCGTTCTGCTGCATGGCAAATGGCAGCCGCCAACGCGTCTGCGGCATCGGCAGAAACGGTGCCAGATTGAGGCAGCAAGCGACGAACCATGAAGGCGACCTGGTCCTTCTCAGCGCCACCTGTGCCAACCAGCGCCTTTTTGATGTGTCGGGTGGCATATTCGGTTACCGCCACGCGATGTTGGGCAAGAACCGACAAGGTCGCGCCGCGGGCGTGACCCAAAAGCAAGGCGGATTGCGCATTCTTCGCCATGAAAACCTCTTCAACCGCCGCTTCGGTGGGATTGTAGAAATCAAGCACGTCTTTAATGCCAATGGCAAGCAGGCCCAAACGCTCCGTCAAAGCGAGTTTTGTCGGCGGTGCGATAACGCCATGGGCCACCCAGGAAATACGCGCGCCCTCGCAAGCAATCACGCCCCAGCCGGTGCGCTGAAGGCCGGGGTCAATGCCAAGAAGGATCGTCTGAAGTGACATGTCTTTCGTCCTGTAAAGCGAATCGTCGCCTTGGTGCACCCAAGCACCTTAACAGAACATAACCAGAACGACAAAGCGATGCTATTTTTTCTTCAAGAGCATCACATCCACTCGGCCATCGCTGGCGCGCCATGTCTCTTGCACATCAAACCCGGCGAGTTCTGAGATCAGCGTTGCGGCAGTGAATTGTTGGGCAGCACCCATCGCCAGCCAGTCGCCAGGATTAAAGAGGCAGCAGACGTCCTGCCACTGAATGGTCGCTTCCTTTTGTGCCACAGCTCCAAATTGCACCTGTTGGCTTGAGGCTTGGTGGAAGATGTGCGGTTCAAGGCCGTGGCTCTTGCCCAAGCGCGTCAAGCAGCTGCGCACCAGATGCAAGCCAAAATCTTGATAAGCGGCTTCTGCCATAGCCCCATCCTGAGCCAGCTCAATGGTCATCAGGAGGAAATCACCCGACTTCAGCGTTTGGGCGGCTCCTGTGATAAGGTCCTGCCGTTCGGTTTCTGACAAAAACCCAAATCCGCCACCCGCAATCAAGGCCAAGCTGGTTCCCGAACCAATTGCAGGTAAGTCCCAAGATAACGGGCTGGCACTGGCTGGGGCCAAGCTGATCTCTGCCGTTGAGTCTATTGCCGTGAGCGTATCAAAGATCCGGGGATCGATCTCACGATTCATCAATACAATGGCTTTGGGGCGCTCCAGGGCCATCAGAACTTGTGCGGTGCGCAACCCGGTAAAAGGGCCGAGGTCGATCAGGCGTGCCGCCGGGCCAATCAATTCACCCAGCTCAGGCAGGAGTCGATCCAGCACTTCATGCTCGGCCCGGTCAACATGGGGGGCTGGGTTATGTAGCCCCAAAGCGATAGGCACTGTCCGTCCACCATCCAACAAATCTTGCTGGTGTTGCCGCACCAAATCTTCAAGCATTTAAATTTTTACCCCAAGGAACATTCTTCAAACCAATTCAATTCAAACCAACTCAAGCCAATGACAAGCCGGCACCGTTTGCGCGCAGTGCGGTGGAGGATAAGGGATTCCAACGCGCAGGTATATAGACCCAAGCGGGCGGTGCTGCACGCGCACAGGCCATAGCATTGGCCAGATTTAGTCGTGCGTGGGGAAAGCGTTGCGCCAACCGCCCTAAGCGTGCCCGTGGTCCTGCCCCTGGTCGGGACACCACACAAATCGGAATTAGGCGCGCAATATCCTGCCAGCCGCGCCAGCGCTCAAACCCGCTTAAATTATCCGCCCCCATAAGCCAGACAAAATGTACACCGGGAAACCGCCTCTTTAGGCCTTTCAGTGTGTCGATGGTGAATTGGGTTTTCAATTGCGTTTCAATATCGGTGACAATGTTGTGCCGTCCGCGTGCCACTGCGCGTGCCGAGGCCAAACGGTTCTTGAGGGGCGTGGATTTCGGCTTCAACGGGTTTTGTGGGGAGACCAGCCACCAGACACAAGTCAGCCCCAGCCGGGCACGGGCTGTTTCGGCCACATGGGCGTGGCCAGAATGGGCAGGATCAAAAGAACCACCGAGGAGCCCGACTTTTATCCCTCGCGGCGCTTGCAGCGCGTGTCGCATGGGTCAGGATTAGGGGAGAGAGCGGCATAGGGGAAGGGGTTATGCTCACATTGAGGATAGATTGCTGCTTTCGCTTCGGCCATGGCTAAAAAGTGGCCTAGGTCGAAACTGCTTGCTAATTGGCCGGGAAGGGCGCATAGAGCACGCGTCTAATGACGGTTCTATGCTTGTCTGTTCGCTGAGATCATCGGCGCTGCTCTCAAAAATACCTCCTGAAATGTCGACGCCAAAATGCCTGCACATGCAGGCATCATCTCTCTATGAACGGAACTACTCTAATGACTACCGGAACAGTAAAATGGTTTAACGGCCAAAAAGGCTTTGGCTTTATCGCTCCTGATGACGGCGGCCCTGATGCCTTCGTCCACATCAGTGCAGTGGAACGCTCGGGCATGAGCGACCTGCGCGAC
>JBEIEG010000358.1:0-2578 GCA_040383035.1 Hyphomonadaceae bacterium
AAAGCGGATGCCAGCATTCACGAAGAAGCTGATGCGGCCAACCACGGCGGGGAAGTCTTCAGGCAAGACTTGACCCTGGGCTTTGACTTCATCGAGGACAGCGATAGCCGTGGCGAGTGCAAACGCCAATTCCTGCTCTGGTGTCGCGCCAGCTTCCTGCAAATGGTAGGAGCACACATTCATCGGGTTGAATTTGGGCGTTTCTTTCAAGCACCAAGCAATCGTGTCTGCCGTCAATTTCAAGCTGGGTGCAGGCGGGAACACATAGGTGCCGCGCGAGAGATATTCCTTGATCAGATCGTTTTGCGTGGTGCCCTGCAGCTTCTTGCGGTCGGCCCCCTGCTCGTCTGCCAAAGCGACATAGAGCGCCAACATCCAAGCGGCCGGCGCATTGATGGTCATGCTGGTATTCATGGTCTCCAACGGAATGTCTTTGAACAAGGCCCGCATATCGCCCAAATGGCTGACCGGCACCCCCACCTTGCCAACTTCGCCCTTGGCCAAGACATGGTCGGCCTCATAGGCCGTCTGCGTCGGCAGATCGAACGCCACCGACAGACCAGTCTGCCCTGCCGCCAAATTCGCCCGATAAAGCGCATTGGACTTCTCAGCCGTGGAATGGCCAGCATAAGTGCGGAAGATCCACGGATTGTCGGGGGCGTGTTGAAAAGGTTTATCGGTCATTTGGGTGTCCTTGTGCACTGCAGCATTGCCATGCCTGATACCTGCTAGGCAAGGGGCAAAATCTTCCACCAACGCGGATATCCAGAGCCATTCTCGCTAAAATTTGCTTGACCGCTACCTAGCGCCACTATACATAACATGTTATACAAATGAGCGGATGGTGCCGGATATTCTTCAAGACTTGGGCCATGTGGCACTGGGAAGCCGCCTTAAACGCTTGGCAGAGCGGTTGCTCGCCGATGCCGCCGCCATCTTGGACCAAGCGGGCATCCCCATCCAGCCAAGCCATTTAGCGCTATTGGCCGCCCTCGACCGCTACGGGCCCTTGAGCATTATGGAAGCGGTCGCGTCTGTTGGGTTTAGCCAGCCAGCCATGACCCGCACGGTAGCCGCTTTACGCGCTGCTGGCCTGATCACCACCGACCAAGATCCCAGCGATGCGCGTGCCAAGAAGATCGCTTTGACCGATTCTGGCAGCGCCATTTTGGCGAAAACCCAAGAACGCGTTTGGCCCAAAGTCAGCACGGCTGTTTCTGACCTTGCGGGCGGGCGCGAACAAGAACTTTTGGCCCTACTTACCCTTTTTGAAACCCAACTGGCGGAGCGATCCATGTTGCAGCGTGTCACCAATCCCTTCACTTTAATCCGTGTTGACGAAACGATCACGCCAGACCTTGCTAAGTCTTTTTACGAGATCAATGCCGCGTGGATATCTGCGATGTTCAAACTTGAGGACCACGACATTGATGTCCTCAGCAACCCTCAAGTCGAAATTCTCGATCGCGGCGGTGAGATCTTGTTTATCGCAACCGAACAACATGGTGTCGTGGGCACCTGCGCCCTGATGCCGACCGAAGATGGGGCGGTCGAACTGACCAAAATGGGTGTCTTGGACTCCCTACGCGGACAGAAGGCGGGTGAACATTTATTGGCCGCGACCTTAGCACGTGCCGAAGAACGGGGGATAGAAACCCTCTTCCTGCTCACCAATCATACCTGCGAGCCCGCAATTCACCTATATGAGAAGCTAGGATTTATCCACGACCCCGATATCATGGCCCGCTATGGCTGTAGCTATGAGCGGTGTGATGTCGCGATGCGCTATCGCCCACCCGCTGCTTAGATTGATTTTGTCCGCTAGTTAGAATGGTCCTTCGAGCGAGGCTAAAAACAGCTTGACAAGTTATGTTGCAGCGCAGCAGAAGAGTTTGGCTCAGACTAGGTCTGATCGGGGCTTGAAGCGCATGTTTCTGCCTCTAAATCGGACTATCGAGAAACCAATTTCCAAAAAAGCGAAAAACCATCGCGCCAAGCATGTTCAGCGGGAGAGTTCGGGATGACGACAACAGATGTAGCGGCACCACCAGTTTCGGGTGAGCCCTTGCTCGATCTCTATCCTGTCGGCAAAATTCCACCTGCCTATCATGTGCCAAAAACCATGTGGGGCTGGGCGATCCGGAAAGAGCGTCATGGCCGCCCTTTAAAGGCGATGCAGCTGGAAGTTCTGCCGACCCCTGAAATTGATAATGACGAAGTCCTCCTGTTGGTGATGGCGGCTGGCGTCAATTATAACGGTGTTTGGGCGGGGTTGGGTGAACCTGTCAGCGTTTTAGATGGCTATGACCAAGATTATGCTGTTGTCGGCTCTGACGCCGCCGGCATCGTGTGGGCCGTGGGCAAGAACGTTAAGCGCTGGAAGCCCGGCGATGAAGTCGTGGTCCATTGCAACCAAGATGATGGCGATGACGAAGAGTGCAATGGCGGCGACCCCATGTTCTCAAACAGCCAGCGCATCTGGGGCTATGAGACGCCAGACGGGGCCTTTGCCCAGTTTGCACGCGTGCAATCCCGCCAGCTGATGACCCGACCCAAGCACCTGACTTGGGAGGAAAGC
>JBEIEG010000359.1:0-2575 GCA_040383035.1 Hyphomonadaceae bacterium
CCGGAAAGAACCCCTGCTGACGCCTGCGCAAAACCGCGTCCGCGTCGGCCGTCGCAGTTTGGCCGCCCGCGGCTGGATGGAGGCCGTCACTTGGAGCTGTGCCAGCCGCGCGACATGCGAGCTGTTTGGCGCGGCACAAGGCGGCGGGGCCTTGGTTTTGGCCAACCCCATCGCCTCCGACTTGGATTGCATGCGACCTAGCGCGCTTATCCATTTGCTGCTGGCTGCACAACGCAATACAGACCGGGGCTTTGGCGACCTCGCTTTGTTTGAAGCCGGCCCGATCTATAAAGGCGATGGCCCCAAGGATCAGGAAATGGTCATTGCTGGCGTAACGCGCGGGGCAATTCGTCATTGGAGTGGCGCCGAGAAGCCAGACGTCTTCACGGTAAAGGCCGATGTCTTGGCCATGCTGGATGCGATGGGCGCGTCGACCGGCGGCATGCAGACCGTTCAAGGCGCGCGCGCTTGGTGGCATCCCGGTCGCTCGGGCACGTTCAAGCTAGGTCCCAAGACAATCTTGGCGGAGTTTGGCGAGCTTCACCCTCGCGTTTTGAAAGAACTGGGTGTGGATGGGCCGGTTTATGGCTTTGAGTTATTCTTGGACGCGTTGCCACCCGCCAAGGTGAAGGTCGGCAAGACCAAAGCCAAGCTTGAGGCTTCTGCCTTCATGCCACTGACGCGCGACTTTGCCTTCGTCGCCAAGGCCGATCTGCCCGCAGGCGACCTGATCCGCTCCGTCGCTCAAGTCGATAAATCCTTGATTTCAGAGGTTAGTTTGTTTGACCGCTATCAAGGCCAAGGCGTCGCGGACGGTGAAGTGTCCTTGGGCCTGGAAGTCACGCTCCAACCGCGCGAACGGACCTTGACGGATGCAGAAATCGAAGCCGTCAGTACAAAGATCATCGCGGCGGCGGCAAAGCTCGGTGCTCGCTTGCGCTAGAGGGAAGTGATCTCGGGGCGCTTGAGACTAAACGGCTTTCTTACCGCACACTTGGTGGGTCAGACTTGGGATATTCATAAAGCACGATCACATTGCCATCCCAGTCGAGGAAGCCTTGTTCGGTCCCATCTCCTTGCCCGACCGACGCCAAGACTCGCGCGCCAAAAACGGTGAGGCCCATGGCTTTGGCCTTGGTAATGATCTCGGCCAATCGGCCATTGGCATTGATGACGGCGCCAGTGGTGCGAATGCCGGACTTGGGTGCTAGGGGCACGCCCCTGACCTCCAGCAAGGCCAATGTGCGTACTTGGGTTGGTCCCGCACTTAAGGTGCAAAAGCGCATCTGGGCTTCTTTCGGGATATTGAACACTTCGCGAGAATAGGAATTGGGTCCAGACGTGGTGATTGCACCGGGTTGGAAGCCCATGACGTCACGCCACAGGGTTAAAGCACGCTCCATATCGGTAACAACATAAAGTTGGCGCTTATAATAGGAGCCCGTATACGGAGCTTCTGCGGCTTGCGGGGGGGTAGCGTGCTGCGCCAGTGCAGGAACCGCAATGAACGCCGACAACACCACCCAAAGGGCTGCAAATCTAAATCTAAGCTGTCGATCCACCTTAAAAGCTCCCATCAAGGCCAAAGCAAAGTCATGGACTGGCGCGGTTTCGAATTGACGTCAGCTTATATCGGGTTAAATGTCCGGACAAATGAAAATGTTTCGCTCACTCCTCTTTGTTCCGGGCTCTCGGCCAGACCGCTTTGAAAAGGCGTTGGCGGCAGGGGCTGATTCCATCTGCATTGATCTTGAGGACGCTGTGCCGCCGCAAGACAAGGCCACCGCCCGCGCAGGGGTCATTGCTTGGCTGGAAGCCAATTCAGAAAGCTACCCCGATTGCGCGATTGGCGTGCGGATGAATGGGCTAGATACATTAGACGGCTTACGGGACATCATCGCCTTTAGCGAAACATCGGCCCGACCGGGCTTTTTGATGGTGCCAAAGGCGGGTTCGTATTCCGCCCTCGTTAATCTCACACAATTGCTCGAGATGAATCGCCCGAACCGGAGACACGTCGCATTGTGGGTTGTCATTGAATCTGTACTCGGGCTCAAAAATGCGTCCAGTATCGCCGGGGTTTGCGGCATGCGTGGCGGCGTTCTGTTTGGCGGAGCCGATTATTCCCTCGCCATCGGCACCGGCATGGACTGGGAAGCGCTGTTTCATGCCCGTTCGACATTGGCCACAGAGGTTCGCGTTACAAACGGAACCTTGATGGACGTGCCTTATCTGAACGTGAAGGACGAAGAGGGTCTGCGCGCAGAATGTGTGCGCGTCAAAGCCTTAGGCTTTGACGGCAAAGCCTGCATCCACCCCAGCCAAGTCGCCATTGTCAATGAAGTTTTCTCACCTTCTGAGGCGGAGTTGGATTGGGCACGCCGCGTTGCTGAGGCAGGCAGGTCACAGGATGGCCGCGCCGTTTTGCTCGACGGAAAAATGCTCGACATCCCCGTCTATCTGCGCGCCGAGCGCATTTTATCCAAAGCAGGAATTGAGTTCTAACCATGGTTCGTAACGTGAAAGAAGTTGGCCCCCAGCGCTACCGGGAAACATTTGGTCGCTATTTTGAGGA
>JBEIEG010000360.1:0-2542 GCA_040383035.1 Hyphomonadaceae bacterium
AGGGTGGTTAAAGCAGATGGGGCCATCTGATCGACCAGACCTTTTAGGACGCGTGTTCATCACTGAATTTGATTCCCGGCCAGCCCGCGCCTTTGTGCTTGCCGGGATTGGTCTGTTTGGATTGGTCGGGCTTGTTAGCCTTGCCTTCCTCAGAACGATTCCACTTGTGCCGCTTCTGTGTATAGCGGCCTTGGTCTTTCACTTTGCCCCCGCTTTGTGGCCACGCAAATCAGCCATTGATTTGAGGAATGAGGGCTTTCGGCTCGATGGATTAGGCTTAATCCCGTGGGAGGCAATTGGTAAGGTCAGTTACAATGAGCGGCAGATCAATCAGAACGCCAAAGCCCGCGTGGTGGCTTTACTGGAGATTGAACTAATTGCGACCTTTGATCTGGCAATTGTGCGCCCCGACGCGGGTTCGCCTTGGCGGCGGTTACAAGCCCGGAACTGGCGGAAAGTCGGCAACAACCACTTAACGATCCTTTTGTCTGGCCTCACCGACAGGCCGCGCGAGATCCGACAAGCGTTTGAAGTGTTTCTGGGCTCTCCGATCACAGGTCCGCGCGGGCTGGTCGTTTAGGCCGCGCCGATATCATCTTAAACGTGACGAAAACTAAGATGGCCGAAATCAGTCCAATAGCCAGATAGAGCTGCCCCTTCACGCCCGCGACGGTGCCGACACTAACGATCAACGCCCACGCGACAAAGGTATAGGCCAAAGCAGAGATCACAATCCAAGTAGCAAAGAGCCAAAAGGGAACACCAAAAAATCCTGCCGCAATGTAGGCCGGGATCCGTGTCCCGGGCACAAAGCGCGCGATCAGTAGCGTCTTTCCGGGATTTGCAACGATCTTGGCACGGACATGCGCGACACCGGGCTTTTCTGAAAATCGATGCGCCCAGGCTTGCGTGCGCCCTGCCCAACCGAGCCAATATTTCCACAAGTCGCTGATGATCAGGCCCACCAGCATCGCGCTCACAATCAAGACTCCATCAGCCATTTGGTCCATACCGGGATGGGCAAAGGCCGTCACAGCGCCAATAACCGCTGCATCCTCCTGGACAAACGGCGCAATAAAGGAACTCAGATAGATGAGATGTTCAGACGGGAGCATAAGCAACAAGGCGCAGCCTGTTCATGTCTGGTTACAGCCCAAGCTGGCGCGCAGCCAAATCACGCATGATCTCTTCTGAACCCCCGCCAATCGCATTCACCCGCACTTCGCGGTAAATGCGTTCAATCCGCGAGCCACGCATATAGCTGGCCCCGCCCAGAATTTGACTGGCTTCGCGCGCACAAAATTCCAACGTCTCGGTTGCTTGGACCTTTAACAAGCAAAGATCGGCCACCGGCGTCTCGCCTTGGGCGACACGCCACGCGCATTGATCGAGCCAAGCCGTTGAGGTCGCGATCTTTTGCACCATTTGCGCCACTTTGTGCCGCACGACTTGGTGATCGGCCAAACGCTTACCGAATGTCTTGCGCTGACGGGCCCAGATGACCGCATCTTCGACGCAGGCGCGCGCGGCACTTAAAGCACCCGATGCCATGCCCAGTCGCTCACCATTAAAATTGGCCATAATGCCATAGAAGCCGCCATTTTCCGGGCCGATCAGATTTTCGGCTGGCACCTGAACATCTTCAAAGAAGATCTCTGCCGTATCAGAGGCCCACCAGCCCTGCTTTTTCAACAGATTTCGGGTGACACCTTTCGCATTGGCATCAATAAGCAACAGACTGATTCCGCCTGCACCCGGCCCGCCTGTCCGCACGGCTGTCGTGAGCCAATGGGACGTACATCCGCCCGTAATGTAAAGCTTTGAGCCATTAACCCTGAACACATCGCCATCTCTGACGGCGCGGGTCTGCAGATTAGCGACGTCAGAGCCTGCGTCGGGCTCGGTGATAGCCAAGCTGATTTGCTGGCGACCTGCCAAGACCTCAGGGGCAAGGCTCGTCTTCATCGCATCACTGCCCGCAGCTAGAACTGGGGGCAGGCCAATACCGTGAATCATAAGGGCGGCAGTGATACCGCCAGCACCAATGCGGCCTAATTCCTCGCTGGTGACGATGCCATGATGCCAATCATAGTCTGGGCCACGTCCCGTGCCTCCATATTCCACCGGATAGCCCGCGCCCAACAGACCAAAAGCGCCAGCGCGCAAAAACAGGTCGCGCGGTATGGCCCCCGCCTCATCCCAATGGTCGACATAGGGCATGATTTCCCGGTCGATGAAGCGACGCAATTGGGTGCGCCACAGACTATGGCTTTCGCCCATGAACGGGGACTTGGGGCGGAGTGAGTCGAAATCGAGTGAGTCAGGCATAGCCAAATCTAAGCAGGGTTTCCCCGTCCTGACCAGTGGTCAAAACGGGGAGCGTGCCTAAATCTAGTCGTCGTCTTCTTGGGCGACCTGATAAACAAGGGACTGGCCGCGCCTTACGACGGAGATATAGTCGCCAACGAACAGGCGGTGATCAGCGAGATGGTCGAAGGCATCATCTGGCCCCTCGCCTTTTTCATCATAATGAACGCGCCAA
>JBEIEG010000361.1:0-2538 GCA_040383035.1 Hyphomonadaceae bacterium
AATTGCATAGGTCATCCCCGCCGAAGCTAAGCGAATAGCGGGGACCCCCAAGGACTTTGCGGCACGGGGTTCCCGGATCGGCTAACGCCGTCCGGGATGACAGAGTGAAGTCTGAAGAGGTAACTGCGCAAAAGCGCGCTACGCCGTGGAGTAGAAGTCCATAGAAAGCCAAAAAGAAAAGGCCCCCGCCAGCTTGTGGAAGGGGCCCCAGGGTTATCTATTTTTTCTTTGGCTTAGGCGGTGGCGGTACCAAACCGTCAACCGATATCGCAATCGCTTCACTTTTGCGATTTGCAGGCACCCCAAGCACTAGAGAGGCAAGTTCAACCCCCGTGGAAGGCTCTCTGGTTGCCCCCAGAATCACCGCATTTGCGCCGACCTTAGCCGCGCGTTCCTGCATCGACTTATGAAAGGCCGCTATGTCGGTCAAAGTGGAGTCACCCGTGGAAGTTAGGATCGCAACTTCCTTGTAGGACTTACCTACCTGATCCGCAGTTCGGTAGATCGCGATTTGCTCAGGCTCTAGCATCGCACCAGCTGGCAGTGTTGCACCATTTAAGAGTGTAGCATTGGTGGTGACGCATCCCGAAAGTAACATCAGGGCCAAGCTACAAGCGGCGAAAGTTCTTATTTTCATTTACAGTTTCCTTTTAAAAAGGACGTCCCGTAACCATGAGAGGTTGTGACATTTAAAATGTCAATATGCCTTGAAGCATCTTTTTGCTTTTATGTTAGACTGACCCAGTGGTAGCCTATGCCTGGTTATTCAAACAGCTAAAGTCGGTCGCGTTATTGATAAATTGGCTGGGGCGGGTGTCGCCAGTTTTGGTTCACCGGCGTTGGCTCGAGCCAAAATTTTATCAGCGTTTTGGAGCCAAACCAACGGCGAACTCGCGCAGGATATCGAGATACTCTTCAATATCGATGCCACCCTTTTCAGCCGAGCGAAATCGGTACCTCCAGTAAGAAACAATATGCGACACCATTCCCATCATATGACCCAGATCAACAAACAGCATCGGCGCATCTAACAAGAATTTCCGGAAGGCGGCGGTATGGCCCCGCTGGACGAGGTCACGGAACGCGTCATCGTAAAGGGCTAACACGCGCGAGCAATTCGTGGCGGTCGCGCGAATATTATCACGAATGATTTTTTTCAGGTCCGCCGCCAAATCCCTGCTGACCCGGTCTGGCCGGCCTTTAATTTTGATCGAATCCATCTCGGACGCGATCTTGCTGAGCATCGCCATATTTTCGCTGAATTGCCACTTGTAAAAGATGAAACCCCGCCAGCTAAAGATACCATCGCGGAATTGAATGCCCTCAAGGCCCAAAGTCAGACGCAAAGGTTCGAGGCGGGTGTCGGCATTGGTAGACAATAAGGCATTGGCCAATCGACCAACCAGATCGGGATTTATGTCTGAACTGCCCTCCCCAAAGGCCAACCTAATCAGTGGATACATTTCAGTTTCTGTGAACTTCAGCATACGCGCGGTATCTGCTGGCGAGATGGAAAAGTAACAATCCGCAGGAAAACGATTATGGCGGCGCAGCTGCTCGCGCACGAGGAAAGGATCCAATGAGGGCAGCTTATTGAGAAGCTGAAGGGTCTCTAGATCATGCTCAAAATCGTCGATCCGATAGCCCAGGACATTCATCAATGCGTCTTTGTAACCTGTCTCATCAACAAAGATGAACTGGCCGCCAACACGCAGGTCTGACCGATCAAGCGGGAAAATGATCTTGGTACCGATCGGTCCGCCTTTGGGTACAAGATAGGCCTCGTCACTTCGAAACCGATGTTTCACGATAACAGCTTGGTTTAGCTGGGAGTCCCGAAAGAAGGGCGAAGTGCCATACTCCGGCTCCTCGGAAAAGGTTTCAGCGACGATATGAAGATTAAGGACACGACTGGTGGATGCAGAAGTAGTGAGGGCTGAGAGATTTCGAATTCCCGACATAAAGGCCCCGTAGCTTGGCTGCGGACTTAAAAACCAGCGCCTTGGGTTAATTGGTACACCAAGATAGTTAAAATTGTGAATTGTTGTGAACGTCGAAAACTTGCGGAAGCGCAGCACTCCGACTTAGTAATGTCAGCACAAATTAGTACTCATTAAGCAAAATATCACCTTAAGTAAAAATTGTTCTGAGTTGATTGATTTATTTAGAGCGTTTCCCGTTTAATAAGCATCATAGCCACAGCTAGCGAAGTAGTTTTGGCATTCGTGTGGTTTGAACATGGTGACGATGGATCCGATGATGTCCCACAGACCTGATACTGTCCGTTCGCCGATACGGCGCAAGTTCGCTTTAAGCTTTGAGAAGGCCTTCTCGATGGGGTTAAAGTCTGGGGAATAGGGCGGTAGGAAGGCAAGTTTTGCGCCGGCTGCTTCGATTAACAGCTTGACCGATAGGCGCTTGTGGCTGGAGAGATTGTCCATGATGACTATGTCGCCTGGCTTGAGCGTTGGCACCAGGATTTGGTCGACATAGGCCTCGAACCAATCACCATTGATGGGACCATCAAGCACCATGGGT
>JBEIEG010000362.1:0-2521 GCA_040383035.1 Hyphomonadaceae bacterium
GAAGGTGGCTTTGATGGCCGCTCTGTCCAGCCTTATTTGGCCTTTATTACAGCTGCCGGGGCTCGTGCCGAACTTGCCGCCCGCGAAAGTGAAGAACGTGTTGAACTTATTGTTCGCATAGCGGCATAAATACTGCACTTATTCTCAAAATTTAGTCCTGTCTTAACCGTCCGCCGTCATTCTACTCAAAGGATTGGCGTTCAGCGTTAGTTTCAACGCGTCGGCAAAGGGCTAGTTTTATGGATGAACTACTGGGCGAATTCATAACTGAGACGAATGAATTCCTTGAAACGGTCGATACCCAGCTTGTTGTTTTTGAAGCCGACCCCACTGACGGTGATACCCTAAACAGTATTTTTCGGTTGGTTCACACGATCAAAGGAACGTGCGGCTTTCTGGGCCTGCCCCGCTTACAATTTGTTGCTCATGCCGGTGAAACACTTTTAGGCAAATTCCGCGACGGAACTTTGGTAGCCACGCCGGACCAAGTCCAATTGGTTCTTGAGAGTATCGACCGCATCAAAGAAATCTTAGCAGACCTGGAAGCAACTGGTTCTGAACCCGAAGGCGATGACAGCGCCTTGATTGGCGCATTGGAACTGGCCGCTGAAGGTCATCCGGCTCCGGCTGCAGCCCCCGCCGTTGTGGAAGCCCCAGTAATTACTCCGACACCCGAGCCCGTCGCAGCCCCAGTTGCTGAAGCAGCCCCCGCTACCTCGACTGGTCTTCGGTGGGACCCAGATCTGGGCCGTGAATTACGTCCCGGCGAAGTTTCGTTGGCCGAGTTGGAAGCAGCCTTTATGTCAGCCATGCCTGATGACGAGGTTGAGCCCGCTGCGAACGTCGCTGCAGCACATTTTGCTGCTGCCCCTACTGCCCCTGTTGACGTCGAGCCGACTGCGCCGGCTGTTGAGCGCCGCGCCGCGCCTGAAATGCGCGCGATCAAAGATGACGATGAGGATGCCGCTGTCAAAGGTGGCGCGGTTTCCTCAAGCCAGACCATTCGCGTCAATGTCGACGTGCTTGAAACCCTGATGACCATGGTTTCTGAGCTGGTTCTGACCCGCAACCAATTGATGCAAATGGTGCGTAACACCACCGATAGCGAATTTAAGGGCCCATTGCAGCGCCTTTCCGCTGTAACGGCTGAGCTGCAAGATAGCGTGATGAAAACGCGCATGCAGCCCATCGGTTCGGCGTGGAAGAAGCTGCCCCGTATCGTGCGCGATGCTGCGCGTGATCTCAACAAAAAGATCGATCTGATAATGGATGGTGAGGCGACCGAGCTTGATCGCCAAGTCTTGGAATTGATCAAAGATCCACTGACCCACATGATCCGCAATTCCTGCGACCATGGTTTGGAATCGCCCGCAACCCGGGTTGCGGCTGGTAAGTCCGAGATGGGATCCATCCGTTTGAACGCCTATCATGAAGGCGGTCATATTGTGATTGAAGTCTCCGACGACGGAGCGGGTCTGTCGACTGCGCGCATTCGCGACAAAGCCATTAAGAATGGCTTGGTCAGCGAAGAACTGGCGTGGACCATGTCCGATTCCCAGATTCACCGCTTCATTTTTGCGCCCGGCTTCTCCACCGCAGCGGCAGTTACAAGCATCTCTGGCCGTGGTGTCGGCATGGATGTGGTGCGCACCAATATCGAACTCATTGGCGGCACCATCGATCTGCAATCGACCGAAGGGCGCGGTACAAAGTTCTTCATCAAAATCCCGCTGACGTTGGCAATTGTTTCGGCTCTGGTCGTCGGCTCTCGCCAGCAGCGCTTTGCCATCCCACAATTGTCGATTGTAGAATTGGTAGGCGCGGGTGGTGCTTCTGAGCACAAGGTTGAAGTTCTCAATTCCGCGCGGGTCTTGCGCCTGCGCGACCGCTTGTTGCCGCTAGTCGATCTGTCAGAAGTGTTGGGCGTACCGCCGCGCGATCCTATCACTGACGAGTCGCACTCAGCCTTTGTCGTGGTGATGCAGCATTCGGGTCAATTGTTTGGCGTCGTCGTCGATGAAGTGTTCGACACCGAAGAAATTGTGGTGAAACCGCTGTCTAAGGCGTTGGCCGATGTGGGCACCTTCTCGGGCGCAACCATTTTGGGCGATGGCTCCGTCATCATGATCATCGACCCAGGTTCTGTCTATCGCCGCGTCGGCCAAGCCGAAGAAGTTGTTGAAGAAGCTGTTGAAGCGGTGCAGAAAAAGCGTGGCCAGCGTACTGAAACGACCTCGATGATCGTGTTCCAAGCCGGTGGCGAACAGCCCAAGGCTGTACCACTATCCTTGGTGACGCGCCTTGAAGAATTGGATGCAACCAGCTTTGAGCAAGGCGATGGCCGCACGCTCGTGCAATATCGCGGTGAGCTGATGCCAATTGTGGCAGCAGATCCCACTGCACCCATCGCCACCACGGGCATCCAGCCTGTATTAGTCTTTACCTACAATGGTTTGGCCGCAGGCATGGCTGTCGAAAAGATTGTCGACATCGTTGACGAGGCGCTGGACATTGAAATGGC
>JBEIEG010000363.1:0-2499 GCA_040383035.1 Hyphomonadaceae bacterium
GGCAGACCTAGCCCGCTAAGTTGGCATGTGCAGTCATACCCAAAGGCAACACAGCCAGCCACTTGCCCTTAAGGAAACTTGCAGTCACATGGCGGCATGCCCGATACCCATTCTGCGTCCGCCCGCGACTTAATCAAAGACTTAGGTGCCCTTTTAGGGGAAGTGATCAAGGATCAACACGGCGTTGCCCTGTTTGATGCGATTGAGTCGATACGCTCAGAATCGGTGCGGGAGTATCGCGGGCAAGCCCCGCGTGGCGCGACCGTTAGTTTGCTGGACGGGCTAGAACTGGATGAGACCTTGGTTTTCATCCATGGCTTTTGCGTGTTTTCGCAATTAGCCAATCTGGCCGATGATTATGTCAGCCGGACCCAGACTGTCCGCCAGGACCCGTTGGCACTCTTGAACACGCGGCCCGATCTGACACCAGAGCATGTCTCTGACGTGCTGGCTAAAATGGTGATTGCCCCCATTCTGACCGCCCATCCCACCGAAGTGCGCCGCAAAAGCGTGCTGGACCGGGAGGCCGCCATTTCAGACACACTCGAGTCTCGGATTGACCTCGTCGATGGTCGCGATTTGCGGACGGAGCGGTTACGTCGGGAAATCAGGCTTTTGTGGCAGACACGGGTTCTACGCGGCGAACGCATCGAAGTCGCCGATGAAATTGCCAATGTCGCCAGCGTGCTTGGCCGATCCTTCCTCAAAGAAATGCCTAACCTCATTCGGCGGCTTGAGCGGCGCTTGGGCAAGGAATTGCCGGGTATTTTGCGGGTTGGTTCTTGGGTAGGCGGCGACAGAGACGGCAACCCCTTTGTCAACGCCCAAACCTTAACCCATGCGGTGATGTCGCATGCCAGCCTGCTGCTCGGCTCCTTCCTTGAGGAATTGCACCAATTAGGCAGCGAGCTGTCCATTTCAACCGAGCTCACGGCCGTTTCACCCGATTTAGCACGCCTGGCAGAAGCCGGACACGATACCTCTCCCCACCGCGCCGATGAGCCTTATCGGCAGGCGATCCGGGGCATTTATGCGCGCCTAGCGGCAACCTATCAGGCTATCACGAAAAAAGCCCCTTCCCGACCAACCGATCTTGAGGCCTTAGCGTATCAGAGCCCGGACGAGCTGATTGCGGATTTGGAAATTGTTGGCGCGTCGTTGCGCACCCATGCGGCGGGCGATGTTGCGGACGGTCGTTTGGCCCGTCTGATTACAGGCGTGAAGGTTTTCGGTTTTCACTTCGCCCAGATGGAATTGCGCCAAAACTCCGACGTTCATGAGCGAACGATTGGAGAGTTATTGGCCGCTGCGGGCATTGAAGCCAATTATGCCAGCCTGACAGAAGAGGCCCGCATTGAGATTTTGCGTGCGCAATGGCGCTCACCCCGCAATCTGACCACGCCTTATGCGAACTATGGTGCTGAAACGCTGAAAGAGTTGGAAGTATTTTGGCAGGCTGGCGCTATTCGAACCGCGGTCGGCGGGGAGGTGTTGCGCCGGGTGATTGTTTCCAAGACCGATAGTGTTTCCGATCTGTTGGAAGTGGCCTTACTTTTGAAAGAAGGCGGTCTGTTCGCTCTATCGCCGGACCCTAGCCCGCAAATTGCCATCGCCCCTCTGTTTGAAACCATTGCGGACTTGCAGGCGAGTGAAGCGATCATGCGGACATGGCTGACCTTGCCCGAAGTTGCCCGCGCGCGTGCTTCGACCGATCCCGTGCAGGAAGTGATGATTGGCTATTCTGACAGCAATAAGGATGGCGGCTATCTGACCGCGAATTGGGAGGTTCTTGGCGCGATTGGGCGATTGGTGGCATTGGGCAAAGAATTAGGCGTCACCATGCGCTTCTTCCACGGTCGGGGCGGATCAATTGGTCGGGGCGGCGGATCGTCCCGCGACGCCATTGCTGCTTTGCCTGCTGGCAGCATGGAATCGGGCCTGTCCGTGACAGAACAGGGCGAAGTCATTTCGTCAAAGTATGGCCATCCCGACAGCGCGCGCGTCTCGCTGGAAACTTTGGTAGGCGCAAGCCTTGAAGCGGCCTTGCGCCCAGCCGATCAGGCGCAAGAAGAGGTACTGCAACGGATCATGCCGCGTTTGAGCGATCTTGCCTTTAACGCCTATCGCAGCCTTGTGTATGATACCCCTGATTTTGCGCACTATTTCCACCAATCAACCCCTTTGAAAGAGATTGTGGACCTTAAGATCGGCAGCCGCCCTGCGGCTCGGACCGCGTCTGGGCGCATCGAGGATTTGCGCGCGATCCCTTGGGTATTCAGCTGGTCGCAAGCACGCGTCAATCTGCCTGGCTGGTATGGCTTCGGTAGTGCCATTTCCAGTTATCAGGCTGAGTTGGGAGCAAGTGCCGCCGCAGAGCTCCAGGCGCTTTATAAATCCAGCCCCTATTTTGCGAATCTGGTTTCCAACATTGAAATGGTAATGGCGAAAGCCAACCTAGACATTGCACGGCGCTATAGCGAACTGGTGGATGATCAAAAA
>JBEIEG010000364.1:0-2488 GCA_040383035.1 Hyphomonadaceae bacterium
GGCACATTTTGCATAACCAATTGACCGACGGTACGCGTTTCAACCGCGGCAACAGGGGCAGTTTGGGCCGTTGCAATCGCCATCGCCATGGGCGAGACAGAAAGCGTGAGGGCAAGGGCGATGGCACGGGTCGAAAACATTGTGAGCTCCTTCAAGGGCGACTGTCGCCGTGGTCAAAAAACAATATCCAGCGTAAACGCACAGCTTCATTCAGGCTTTGAGTGATTGGTCTAACAAAGCCCCACGAGATGCGAAAGGTAGATCATGTTGAAATCCAGTAAGCCTTTTGAAAAACTGGTGATCGCTAGCCACAATCAGGGCAAGCTCAAAGAAATCGCAGCTCTTGTTACCCCGTTTGAGATTGAAGTGGTGAGCGCGGGGGATTTGGGCGTGCCTGAGCCCGAAGAAACCGAAACAACTTTCATAGGCAATGCCCTATTGAAAGCGCGGGCCTCCTGCCTAGCGACTGGACTACCTGCCTTGGCAGATGATTCGGGGCTGGAAGTGATGGCACTCGAACGCGCACCTGGTATTTATTCGGCCCGATGGGCTGGGCCTGACCGGGACTTCTATGCCGCTATGGCTGAGATTGAACGACAGTTTCAAGCGAAGGGCGCGACCGACCGCTCAGCCCGCTTTGTATGTGCCTTGGCGCTGGTTTATCCAGATGGCCGCGAACAGGCGTTTGAAGGCGAAGTAGTTGGTGAAGTGGTGGCCGTGCCGCGTGGCACGAACGGCTTTGGCTATGATCCGATCTTTGTCGCTTCAGGCCACACAGAAACCTTTGGCGAATTGGACCCCGCAGTAAAGCACGCGATGAGCCATCGAGCGGACGCCTTTGCGAAATTTGTCGCTGCAGTCCTATCATGATTGAGCGGCGCTTAGGGCTTTACGTCCATTGGCCCTTTTGCGCCGCAATCTGCCCCTATTGCGACTTCAACGTCTACAAAGCACGCGGGCAAGATACAGAGGCCTTAGTGAGGGCCATTCTGGCTGACATGGCCTATTGGCGCGACCAGACAGGCAAGCGCCCGCTGACAAGTCTGTTTTTCGGTGGCGGCACGCCAAGTTTGATGGACCCAGGCCAAGTTGGCCGCATCATTGAGCATGCGGGGAGCCTTTGGGGCTTTGCCAATGACTTTGAAATCAGCCTTGAAGCAAATCCGACGGACGCAGAGGCTGCCCGCTTTCAGGACCTTCGCCTCGCAGGCGTCGAAAGGCTGTCGCTTGGCCTGCAGGCATTAGATGATGCGAGCTTAAAGGGACTTGGCCGATTTCACAGCGCGCAGGAGGGTTTGGCAGCCGCAGGTCTGGCCCGAACGATTTTCCCCCGCCTATCCATTGACCTGATACATACCCGCCAAGGCCAGACCCTAGACGCATGGCAGCAAGAATTGGACCTCGCCCTCACCCTTTCGCCTGATCATGTATCCCCCTATCAATTGACGATTGAGGACGGAACAGCCTTTGCCCGCGCTGTTGGGCGCGGCACACTGCGGTTGCCAGACAATGATCAAGCAGCAGATTTCTACCTTCTGACCCAATCTGTCCTAGAGCAAGCGGGTTTTGATGCCTATGAGGTCTCAAACCACGCAAAGGGACTTGCCAATCGGTCGCGCCATAACATGCTCTACTGGATGTCGCAGGATTGGATCGGCGTTGGTCCCGGCGCACATGGACGGCTTGGGTGGGGCTCTGCTCGACGTGCTACCAAGGGCCATCTCCGTCCAAAAACTTATTGTGAGGGGGTCGCCCTAAACGGTCATGGCATCTTTGAAGACGAATTATTGTCAGAAGACGCTGTGCGCGACGAGTTCTGGCTGATGGGCTTGCGCTTGCAGGACGGCGTAGTCATCAAGAATGCCCCCGGCGCACCCCTACCCCAGGATCAAATTCAATCGCACTTGCGCCAAGGCCTGATGTGGCAAAACCCAACCCATCTAGGATTGACTGCGGAAGGACGTCTCGTTGCCGATACGATCATCGGGGAGTTACTGGCTGGCGGAGACTAACCAGCCCGCCGCGCCCGCCACTGTTGCGAGCTTTGCCCCCACGCATTGACTTGGAATTCATGCATGGGCTCTGGCATTCTGGTTGGCCCTAAATTGGTGGACCCCAAACGTGCAGCCAATTGTTCAGAGGGCTTATTAGCCGGATCAATAATATGGATGATATCTGTCCAGCCCAAGTGGTCTACCACCCAATCCATACAGGCTGTTGCCGCTTCGACCCCATAGCCCTTGCCGGTGGCCTCAGGTGCCAAACCCCAGCCGACCTCAGTACCGGGCCAGCCTTCAGGCATCCATGGACCGATGCGGCCTACCCACTGACCGGTACCGCGCTCAACGACGGAAAACATCGAAAAGCCGCGCAGCGACCAAGCACCCGTTATGGCCGCCAATTGCCGCCAAGCCATGGACTCTGGCAGAGCACCGCCAATGAATTGCACATGGTCGGCATTTGCCATCATCACTGCGAAAGCAGGGAA
>JBEIEG010000365.1:0-2476 GCA_040383035.1 Hyphomonadaceae bacterium
CTCTATGTCCACCGTCTCGCGCGCGCTGGCCGATAACCCGCTAATCCCGGAAGATCGCCGCCGCGAGATTCAGCGCATTGCTGCAGAGGCTGGCTATGTCATCAACCAGTCTGCGCGCTCGCTTCGTATGCGGAAAACCCAGACGATCGGCGTCGTCTTTCCGCTGGGCCATGACGTTGGGCAATTGATCTCCGACCCCTTCTTCATCGAGATGTTTGGCCGCTTGGCTGATGAGATCACGACACGCGGCTATCAAGTTCTGTTGTGCCGCGTCACCGATACGTCGGACGGCTGGCTCAACCGGATTATTCAATCCCATCGCCAAGATGGCTTGGTGATTGTTGGCCAATCAGATCAACATGAAGCCCTCAATCACGCGGCAGAATCCTACCATCCGCTCTTGGTCTGGGGTGGCCATTTGAGCGGGCAGGTTTATTGCTCTGTTGGTACCGACAATATCGGCGGCGCGCGCCGTGCAGTGGACCATCTATTGGGGCTTGGCCGCAAGCGCATCGCTTTCTTGGGCATGCTGGAATTGCCCGAAATTGGCTTGCGCTATGAAGGCTATGTTAGAGCCTTGCGGGCTGCAGGCATTGAGCATGATCCAGCGCTTGTTATCCCCGCGCACTTCTCGTTTGAGACCGCCTATGAGGCGGCGCGCGAACTGATCGAGAGCGGTACCAAGTTTGATGCGATCTTCGCTACCTCGGATATTATTGCGCTAGCCGCCATTCAAGCGCTCGCCGCGGCGGGCATCGATGTGCCAGGTCAAGTTAGCGTCGTAGGCTTTGATGATATCGCCATCGCAGCTCAATCGACCCCACCGCTGACAAGCGTGCAACAAGACCTCGCCAAGGGTGCCAAGACCATCGTCGACCTATTGTTCAAGCGTATGGCCGGCGAAGATGCGCCATCGGCCACCCTTCTGCCCAAACTTGTCGTGCGCAAGTCATGCGGCGGGGCCAGCGCGGGTTGAGCATTCCCTCCTGAAACAACCCAATGGGTTACAATTGTAACTTGCGCTTGATTTTGCAATCGATTGCGTTAGCGTAAATCTTACATAACAGAGTGCAAAAGCGCCGGTGTATTTTTGGGAGGAAGAACATGACTCAACCGGCGATGAAGCCGCATCTGCCACTATGGCGCATTGCGGAAATGAATCTGGGCTTTCTCGGCTTGCAGTTCAGCTTTGGCTTGCAGCAAGGCAATATGGGCCCGATCTATAGCTATTTGGGGGCTGATGAAGCCTCCTTGCCCTTGCTGCAGCTCGCCGGCCCGCTGACAGGTCTTTTGGTGCAGCCGATCATTGGCGCGATGAGTGATCGGACGGCCAGCAAATGGGGCCGCCGCACACCTTATTTCATCGTTGGGGCGATCATGTGTTCGCTCGGCCTGTTCTTTATGCCTTTGAGCTCATCCATCCTGATGGCAGTGTCGCTCTTGTGGATTCTAGATGCCGGAAACAACATCACGATGGAGCCGTATCGGGCTTATGTGAGTGACCGCCTGAACCCCGACCAGAGGCAATTTGGCTTTTTGTCCCAGAGCGCCTTTACAGGTTTAGCCCAAATGCTGGCCTTCTTATCGCCGTCGATCATGATCAATCTGTTGGGCTTTGATGTGAATGCGGTTGATGCGCACAATATCCCAGAGACGACCAAGGTCGCCTTCACCATTGGGGCGGTGCTGTCGATCAGCACAATTCTCTGGTCGGTTTTCAGAGTGCGCGAACTGCCCCTAACCGCGGACGAGCTGGCTTACATCAAAAGCAAGCCTTTGACGGTGAGCGGGACACTTCTGGAAATCTGGGATGCCATTGTCACCATGCCCCGGGTGATGCGCAAATTGGCGCTCATGAGTTTGTTTCAATGGTATGGGATGGCGGCCTATTGGGGCTATATCATTTATTCAATCGGCCGTTCGGTCTATGGCACGTCGGAGGCGGTTTCCGAAGGCTTCCGAATGGCCGTGGTCACCAATGGTGAGATTGGCGGCTTTTATAATGGGATCGCCTTTATCGCCGCCTTTGCGATGGTGCCCTTTACCAAGCGCTTTGGTCCCGAAGTCATGCACGCATGTTGCCTAACCTTAGGCGGGATCGGCATGTTGTTCATGCCCCATATCAGCGACAAAGCCCTCCTCTTCATCCCCGCCATCGGGATCGGATTGGCTTGGGCCAGCATCATGGGCAATCCCTTTGTGATCCTGTCCGGGGCCATACCGCCAGAGCGGACAGGCGTCTATATGGGCATTTTCAACATGATGATCGTGATCCCCATGCTGCTGATCGCAGCCACCCTGCCCTTCTATTATGAGCCTCTGATGGGCGGCGACCCACGCCATGTGATCACCATGGCTGGCATCATGTTGGTGATTGCGGCAGTCTGCGTCTTGTGGGTGCGGGAGAAGCGCCCCGCCTAGGCAGGATGATGGCACTCAATTGGCTACAGATTGGACTGGCTAAGCGCGACCTTCA
>JBEIEG010000366.1:0-2468 GCA_040383035.1 Hyphomonadaceae bacterium
CCAAACACCAGCATCAAGGCATAGGTGAACATTTTGGCGGGATACCAGTAAGAGCCTGTCTCAATCGCCAGCGGCCCTTGGCCCATAAACGCAAGGATCGAGACCGCGAACAGGGCGGGAATCAAGACAAAGCGGACTTTCTCATCCAGCTTGGTCAATGCTATGCCCATATCGGTCTCACGCGTGAAAAAGGCAGCCCAGCACAGTGCCAACCAAGACAGCGACAAGGCCCACATGATCGGGAGACCTAATCCATCCAGAAAGGGCGCGAAGCCATAGAGATGGCCCATGTGCAGGCCTAGCGGCAGCAGCATGATGATGCCCGTTCGCGCCAGAATATCGATGCGATAGGCAGTCTCCATGTGACGGCGACGCTCATCCAAGCTGAGGTCGCGATTGGTCACATGATAAGAGGTTTGGAACACCCCCCACTCGCCGCCGAGCCAATAGACCATGGCCAGAATATGCAGCCAGCGCACGACATCGACTTCATTGATGACCATGATTATCCCCAGTCTCTCGCCTAAGCCCTCTTTCCGTACATTAAATGATATATCCTTTCATTCAAGCGGCAAAAGAGCGCACCCTCGGTGCTATTCGGCAGAGACGCTGACCACGGCCTTGCCAATGTTCTGGCCCTGCATCAGGCGTTCAAACAAGGCGGGAGCAGCTTCTAATCCGGTCACGCGGTCTTCCTTGAAAACCAATGCGCCATCGCCAATCCAAGCGCTGGCCTCTTTCACAAAGGCGTCCCAGACGGGATAGAAGTCATAGACCACAAGACCCATAACTTGCGCACGCTTGCCAACTATCAAGCCCGCATTGAGACCGGGCGGTGGTTGATCGGCATGATATTGATCGACCAGTCCACACAAGACCATGCGCCCATAAAGCGCCAATCGCATCAGCGCTTTAGACGCCATTTCGGTGGAGACATTCTCGAAATAAACGGTCGGTGGCTCTGGCAAGGCCTCCGTCAGGGCCTGCTCCCAGCCGCTTTGCTTGTAATCAATGCAAGCGTCGAAGCCATAGGCTCCGGTCACAAGCGCGCATTTCTCGGGCCCACCTGCGATACCGACGACCCGCTTTGCGCCCTTGATGCGGGCGATCTGGCCAACGGTGCCGCCAACGGGGCCTGCAGCGGCGTCGACCAGCACGATATCGCCGAGGCCGACCTTGGCAAGGTGCGTCATGCCTGCCCAAGCGGTCAGACCCGGCATACCCAACACACCTGCATGGGCGGCTAGAGGCGCGGCTTTTGGATTGAGCAGCCTGAAGGTCCCCGGCCCCAAGTCCGCCACTTCACGCCAGCCCACTTCCATCGCATGAACCCAATCCCCCGCCTTGACCCCTGCCGCTTTGCTTTCCAGCACTTCGCAGACAGCGGCACCTGGAATGGCGTCCACACCGGGCAGAGGGGCCGGTTCACCCATATGTTTGCCGCGCAGGCGCGAGCCAACATAGGGGTCGAGCGATAGATGCACCACCCGCACCAAGACGCCATCTTCAGGACATGACGGGTGTTCCGCTTCGACTAAAGCAAAATCATCTGCGCAGGGTCGGGCAGTAAGGACATGCTTAAGGACGATTTGCTTCATAGCTCGACCAGTTCAAACAAAATGCCATCTGGGCCGCGCATCGTGGCCGCCCGCTTGCTCTGATAAATCTCGCCTTGATGGACGGTCGGTGGCGTGATGAGCCATTTGGCATGCTCGCGCACCCGCTCACGGAAGTCGGGCAGCACAATGGTGGAAAGGCTAACCCCCTGTGGCAGAAAGCCTTTCCAACCGGGGCGAGGCCCGGCGGCGGGCGGTAATTGATCGAACTCAAAGAAGACATCGCGGTCGTGGGTCAGCGTCGCGATGGTGAACTTCTGTTCAAACGGAACCCCAAAGGCATTGGCCAACATGGTGTAGACAATGTCCATATCCCGCCCAAAGCTGAGGCCCAGCACGTTTTGGCACCACGTGAGCGCGCCAGTCAGGTCTGAAACCGCACAGACATGGATAAACTGGCGATCAATCAGGCTGGTCGCACGTGGTAGATCATACATCGGCAAATCGTCACGGATCTGGGTCAGATAGACGATCTCATCATCAGGCCCTTGAACCTGCATCGGGAAGATGGCGGGCATGCCGTCTAATTCGCGCGGCGGTCCGATAATCTTGAACGGGCTTTGAAGCATCCGTTCATTCACTTTCAGAACATCGTCGACGCAGATTTCAATGGCGGCCCAGCCGTAGGTTTTCAGCGCTTCGTAATCTGGATGCGGCTCATCCTGGACCAGCCGCAGATAAATATCAGCCCCGCTCTCCGGCTGCATGACCACATAGGGCAGGCCAGCGCTGTTAGGTGCACCCCAAGAACAGGCAAGGTCACGCGCCAAAACGCCGCTTTCCACCGTGCGATAAAACAGCCAATCGCGGTACAAAGCCTCTGACCGCTTGAGATCACGAACGTTCAATGTC
>JBEIEG010000367.1:0-2449 GCA_040383035.1 Hyphomonadaceae bacterium
ACAATGACTGAAGCGATCAACATGCCGATGAACGGACCCTCAGGGCCCATGGCAAAAAACACAACACAGCCAATCCCAAGCCCAAAGGCCAAGAGCGTATGTAAGGTATCTACGACGGCAAAGCGTTTTGCCTCTTGAGCCATCCGTCTTGTTTCTAAAGCAATTTTGATCAATGATCGTGTGATCACACTGCCAAAGGCTGCAGCCACCACGATTTTCAGATTGAGGTCAGCTGGCCACAACAGAAGGGCTGCGATGGAGATCAGCGCAAACGCGCCGGCGCACCAGCTAAACAAAGCGATCAAAGTAGCAAAATGGGCGGGCTTCTCGCCCTTTTCTGCGGCATCCGCATAGAAGCGGGCAGCGGCTGCCTCGATCCAAACGACGAAGAGATATTGCGCCAAAGTCATGGCCGTATACACCAAGGTATAGCGGCCATAATCGTCGTCGCTAAGTAGGCGCGTTAAAACGGCAACCATGCCAAAACTGGCCACGGCTTGGGCCAGATTTGGGATCAAATAGGTCATGAGGTGACGACCCATCATGACTGGTGCTGTGCCTCATTGGCATGGATTGTAGGCAGTCTCACCGCACCGAACCTTTGTCGCCTAAGAGAGCGGGCAGGGTTCTCACCATGATCCAGAGGTCGAGCCAAAGGCTCGCATCGCGAATATAGGCGATATCATACGCAACCCGTTCGGCCACTTCTTCTGCGCAATGAACTGGTCCACGGGAGCCGTGAATGGCGGCCCATCCTGTCATGCCGGGCTTAATTCGGTGGCGGTGCGCATATTCAGCCACCAAAGCTTCGCTTTCTTGATCGCCAGTTCTCATGCCGATGGCATGAGGGCGCGGCCCTACGAGCGACATGGTGCCAGTCAAGACATTAAATAATTGCGGCAGCTCATCTAAAGACGTGGCACGAATGAAGCGGCCAATCCTGGTCACGCGGGGGTCGTTCTGCGTCACTTGTTGGGCCGCGCAAGCGTCGGCTGTCTCCACCCGCATGGAGCGGAATTTCCAACAGCTGAACGCCTGATTGTTAAATCCGTGCCGCTTCTGGCGAAAGAAAACTGGACCCTTGCTGTCAAGCTTGATTGCCACCGCGATCAAGGCCATCACGGGCGCAGCGATCACAAGGATGCACGTCCCAAACACAAGGTCTTGCACCCGCTTCCAGAAGGCACGTTTAGCATCTTCGGGTGCACCGGAAACATAGGCGACAGGGCGATTGCCGATGCGGCCGATCGTCGTCCCGTCGCTGTCAAAGCCTTGCATATCAATGGCCAGTACCACCTTGTTCGGCATAGAGCGCAGTTTGTTGACCAATTGCAGCACACGGCTTTGCGCCGTGCTGGAGACTGCCACAATAACCCGGTCGATACTGGGCAAATGCGGCCAGCTCATCAAATCATCGAGATCGCCCAACAATTTAACGCCGTTTGGCAGGGGCTTGGCCCGGTCCATCCGGTCGTCAAAGACGCCTAAGACGGCAATATCGCCCGACGCTTTGGCTTCCTCAATCAGCTTATGGGCTAGCGGCGTTGCCCCTACGATCACAACATTCAAGGAGAATAAGCCGGCCTTGATCATCGCCCCTAAAATGAGCGCAGAAAAAAAGTGCACCGAAACAATTATACAGCCAGCTAAGAGAGTCGCGATACCCGCTTCCCAGGCCCCAGCTTCCGCTGCGCGACCTGCTGCCAAAGCCACTAAGGCCCCGGTTCCTGCTGTCATGGGCAAAGCTAGCACGACCGCGCCGAGGGTTTTGACGCCGTGCGTCACCGCTGAGGGCTCAGCGTCAAAGCGATACAGATCATGCTCCCGCAAAATCCACCAAAGACCAATCCCGCCTATGGCCATAGGCAAACAAGCACTCAATGCGACCGTAAAGACATGATCGGCGGTCGTCACTTTCAAGACATAGGTCAGCACAAGGAGAATGACCGCCACATCGAGAATTTCGAGGGCGCGTCCAAAGCTTGAGCGATACCAACGCGCGCCACGTGCCGCTTTGCGCGCCAAGGTAGCGGGCTGATCGCCTGCAAGTTCTTGCGTGTATTCCATGCGTGCCATTGCCGAGAGGCTCCTTAAAGCGATCTTTATCAGCATTGGGTAGACGCCCTATTAACGAAACCGCGCAGGATGCAGGTTGGAATCCCTAATTCCCGACCCCCAAATCCCCCCTGTGCAGCTTCACTGACGTGATGCTCTTGCTCTGCCCCCTTTTGTCGGGCTATCAGACGGATGTGCGGAGACGTGGCCGAGAGGCTGAAGGCACTCGTTTGCTAAATGAGCGTGCTCCAAAAGGGCACCGAGGGTTCGAATCCCTCCGTCTCCGCCAGTTTTCTCTCAAAATTTAATATCCGTCAGCCATCATTTCCAATGGCGGTTCTTAACCCTGCCACCTTTTTTTGGTGACGACAGGTCCAGGTCCAGCGATGTGTTG
>JBEIEG010000368.1:0-2424 GCA_040383035.1 Hyphomonadaceae bacterium
ACGCGCGTTCAGCCGCCTTGCGCACTGCCATCACGTCCATGCCGTCAACTTCTTCGCCGACAATTTCAAAGCTGATACCGCGCTTAAACAATTCAGTCTCTGCCGAGGCCCGCGCGACGCTGGTACCCATCGCATACTGGTTGTTCTCGATCACATAGACCACTGGCAAACGCCATAGGCTTGCCATGTTGAAGCTTTCGTAGACTTGGCCTTGATTGGCAGCACCGTCACCAAAATAAGCAACCGAAACTTGCTCATTGCCACGATAGCGATTGGCGAGCGCCAGACCGGTACCCAAAGCAACTTGCGCGCCCACGATGCCATGCCCGCCATAGAAATTGGCCTCTTTCGAGAACATGTGCATCGAGCCGCCTTTGCCGCGCGATGAACCGCCAATACGCCCGGTCAATTCTGCCATAATCTCGCGCGGGCTCATGCCGCAGGCCAACATGTGACCATGGTCGCGATAGCCAGTGATCACTTGATCGCCCGCCTTTTGCGCAGCTTGCATACCCACCACGACAGCTTCCTGGCCAATGTAGAGATGGCAGAAACCAGCAATCAAACCCATGCCATAGAGCTGGCCAGCGCGCTCTTCAAAGCGGCGGATCAACAGCATATCGCGATAATAGGCGAGCGCCTCGTCGCGATTGACTAAGTTTGATGGAGAAACAGTAGCGGACCCGGATGATTTCTTGGCAGCCATCGATGCGTACAACCCTTCTCAGAAGACATTATCCATAGGCAGAAGCGGGCCAGACGTCCAGTTGCGTTCACGGATTGGGGGTCTGCGAAGATGCAGAAGATGCCGCAACGGCTGCTGCTTTTGGCAATGGCATCGCAATATCGTTCGGCCCTGCCAGCCCCAATTGGGACATGGCACGCTCTTCCACATAGTCCGAATCAACTTGGCCAGCCCGATAACGCGCCAGTTTGCGTTCAAGCTCTGCACGTTGCTTCACCAAACGGTCGCGCTCAGCCATCAAGCTGTCGGCGGCCTTTACATAGGAGTGCCACGACAGCACGCCTTGTTGGCCGACAAAAAAGTGCACAGCAAAATAAACCAACACCCCTGAGAACAGGAAAGTTGAGATACGTATGCCCTTTAAGAATGCCATACCGACAATGCCTTTTGGTGGCGTGGCCGCTGCTTGCTAAGCCCACGCCATCTTGTGCCCAAACTTGGTAAACCAAGTGTTAGCAAATCACCCGTGGGCGATTTTCAAAGCACCATGACCCGCGAATACTGCTTGGCCTTCCAGCATTTCTTCAATGCGGATCAATTGATTGTATTTGGCGGTCCGATCAGAGCGGGCCAAGGAGCCGGTCTTGATCTGCCCACAATTGGTTGCCACCGCCAGATCGGCAATGGTTGAATCTTCGGTCTCACCAGAGCGGTGCGACATGACCGAGGTATAGCCATTGCGGTGCGCGATTTCCACCGCATCCAAGGTCTCAGACAATGTGCCGATTTGGTTGACTTTCACGAGGATCGAATTGGCCAAACCATCACGAATGCCTTGCTGCAAGCGGGCTGGATTGGTTACGAACAAATCGTCGCCGACCAATTGGCACTTCTTGCCCAAAAGATTGGTGAGCGCGGCCCAGCCCACGAAATCATCTTCAGACATGCCATCTTCGATCGAGACGATAGGAAATTTGTTGACGAGGCCTTCCAAATAGCGCGCCATTTCTTCGGGGGCCAAGGTCTTGCCCTCACCCGTCATGGCATATTTGCCGTCCTTGAAGAACTCGGTTGCGGCACAATCGAGCGCCAACGCCACATCTTCACCTGGCTTATAGCCCGCCTTTTCAATCGCTTGCATGATCACGCTCAAGGCTTCTTCGGCAGAGGACAGGTTTGGTGCAAAGCCACCCTCGTCGCCGACATTGGTGCTATGACCTGCGTCCTTCAACAGCTTCTTCAGCGTGTGGAAAATCTCAGAGCCCATGCGCACCGCTTCGCCAAAGGTGTCCGCGCCCAGTGGCATGATCATGAATTCTTGAATGTCGATTGGATTATCGGCATGGGCCCCACCATTGATGATGTTCATCATCGGCACGGGAAGGACGCGCGCATTTACGCCGCCAACATATTTGTACAAGGGCTGGCTGGCCGCTTCTGCTGCCGCTTTTGCGACGGCCAAGGAGACGCCGAGGATGGCGTTGGCGCCGAGACGCGACTTGTTCGGTGTGCCATCCAGCTCGATCAAAATATCGTCAATATGGCGCTGATCTTCCGCTTCAAAGCCTTCGAGCGTCTCAAAAATCTCGCCATTGACAGCTTCGACTGCGTCCAAAACGCCCTTACCCAAATAGCGAGAGCTATCGCCATCGCGCTTCTCGACCGCTTCGTGAGCGCCAGTGGATGCCCCAGAAGGCACTGCTGCCCGCCCAAAAGATCCATCTTCGAGGATGACGTCG
>JBEIEG010000369.1:0-2412 GCA_040383035.1 Hyphomonadaceae bacterium
ATAGCTCATCGCCTTCGCACCACCAGCCTTCGCCAGCGTCATCGTGATCGCCGCCGTCAACGTCGTCTTACCATGGTCAACGTGACCAATCGTGCCAATGTTGCAATGCGGTTTCGTACGTTCAAACTTTTCCTTAGCCATGGTCGTGCCCTTCGTCTCTAGTGACATAGCGCTTGGAGGCGCTATAAAATTCAAAAAACTGGAGCGGGTAGACGGGATCGAACCGACATCCTCAGCTTGGAAGGCTGCTGCACTACCATTGTGCTATACCCGCATCCGATTTCCCGAACCGACGAGCCCCAGGTTGGCCATTCAAGGATTACGATTTGGGATGTCACTGGTGGTGAGGATAGGATTTGAACCTATGTACTCTCTCGAGGGCAGATTTACAGTCTGCTGCCATTAACCACTCGGCCACCTCACCAGGTGACACCCAATCGCAACCGATGCCAGCACATACCGCAACGGCGTTTCAGGAGTTCCAAACCCGCTTGCTGGACATGACACACTTCATGCATCAGGCACGGCAAGCCGCTCTGGAAGGGCCGCGTTATAGCGATGGTCGCTCTAAACGCAATGGCGATTGTCTGTGATCAAGCAGATGAGTTTCACATAACTGCAAGATGAGCCTGTTTTGGCACACAAGCCCACCCCGTCAATCGCCTCATTTCAAGCTAGTCGACCTTGAAGCCGCCAGAGCCCAGCTTGGTCACGCGCGGGGTTCCTTCCAATTTGGCAGCCGAAACATCTCCCGACCCAATGATGTTGATCTGCGGGTTAATCACTGTGCCGCCATGACGAATATTGCCAGAGCCAGCCAAATTAGCCTTGAGACCTGAACGTCCGCCTTTCACAATGGTATCGCCAGAGCCCGCAAGATTGATTTCAATATCTGTCTGGACTTGACCAATTTGAATGTCGCCAGATCCAGCCAAGTTAATCGCGGTGCGCCCACCGATCGAGCCAATTTCGGTATCACCTGATCCGGCAACATCTAATTTCACGGCACCTTTGATAGGCCCCGTTTTATAATTGCCCGAACCTGCCAAACTGGCAGTCAAATTACCGCCCACGCTTTCGGTGCGGAAATCGCCTGAGCCTGCGATGGTAAGTTCAAGATTGCGCGCGACTTTGCCTAATGCAAAATCACCACAGCCAATCATCGTAATCGTGGCCCCACCGACATCGCCAGCCTTACCACGGACCATAGAGCGCTTGATTCTAAGACCCATAGAGCTTGGCCCAGTCACGACAATCTTGGGCAAATCCTCTGCCTTATACCGCACCCCATCAATCTTGATCTCTTCAACGCGCTGGCCGCTCTGGGTGTAGTTGCTACAATTTGTGCGCATTCTGCCTTGGATTGGGCCTTTAACACGTAGCGTAATCCCATCTCGCTCCGTCGTCGCCGATAATTTGGCTCCGGGAGTCACTTGGACATTAAATGCAGCCCCCGGGGAGGTGCGAATCTCAACTTGGCCAACCACACCATCTAATTCTAACAAGCGGGCTTGCGCTTCGCCTTGGGCAGCGACAGGTTGAAGGCCTAGCACTAGAGCTGCACCCAGCCCAATCCCAGCCCCTAGGCCCAATCCTTGCTTTAGTGTCAGCATATTCGTCAATCTCCCAAACGTCCTCAAACGAGTTTCCGCAGCCCTTATAGGCGACAGCGGCGACGTTTTCCCATTAAAAGAACGTCATGACTAAGAATTCACGTTTTCGTCCAAAAGAGGGTGGCCGCGATGGTGGCCGAGATGCTGGTCGTGACCGGCCAGCGGGTGCCCCCTGGAAAGCTAAAGGTCCACGCCCGCCTCGCGAGGATAAGCCGACCGATGGCAGTATGTGGATTTATGGCACCCACGCCGTGCTCGCTGCTCTCGCCAATCCCAAGCGCAAAGTGCTCGAGCTTCGCGCGACCCGCAATACGCTCGAAGGCCTTGAAGACACTCAAATCGACAAAAGCAAGATCGCCCTGACCGATGGCGAAAGCCTTTCGGCACTTTTGCCGCCCGGTGCCGTGCATCAAGGCATTGCGGTTCGCGTTCACCCGCTTGAAAGCATTGGTCTCGACCAAGCTCTGCCAAACACTGAAGGCATTGCGCTAATCCTAGATCAAGTCACAGATCCCCAAAACATCGGCGCGATCTTCCGTTCTGCAGCGGCCTTTGGCGTGCGCGCAATCATCCAACAGGACCGCAAAGCCCCGCCAATCACGGGCTCCTTGGCCAAAGCGGCTGTCGGCGGCATTGAGATGGTGCCCGATGTCCGTGTGGTGAACATCGCCCAAACGATTGTACAATTGGCCGAAGATGGTTGGATGACAGTCGGGCTTTCGGGTGAAGCCGAGCATGATTTAGCCGACGTACTGGATGGCTCGCCCGTGGTCTTGGTCATGGGAGCAGAAGGCAAAGG
>JBEIEG010000370.1:0-2364 GCA_040383035.1 Hyphomonadaceae bacterium
GCACCGCGCAACGTCTCGGTGACGCGCGCCAATTCGTCGATTGGTGCCCCGCGCGCCAGAAACACTTTAATCCCGGCACAGCCCGACATATCGGTTTGGTCGAGGAGTTCAATCTTCTCGGCCGACAGCTTCAAGTCGCCATCGCGCAGCCGTGCTTTCGCCCGGAAACTGACCGAAGTGCCAGGGTCTAGAAAGTCGCGGGCTTCGTTGAGGGTTTCAGGCATGATCATCACCTCAAACTCCCCCGTTGGATCGCTCAACGTCACCCAAGCAAACTTACCGCCATCGCGTGCCGGGCGCTCCTTGCGTGCCCGAATAACGCCCGCCATGCGGAAAATCGCGTCTGAGCCCTGCATTTTGGAGTTAATCTCGGAGAAAAAGACGGTTTGGCGGCGGCGCAACGCCTCGATCAAATCGTCGAGCGGGTGGCCAGACAGAAACAGACCAAGGGCCGCAAACTCATTATCTAAACGTTCTTGCGCAGACCACGGTTTCACACTCGGCAAGGGCGCACGTGGCGGCGGGGCCGAGTCGCCAAACAGGCTGGTTTGCGCGCTTTGCCGATCTGACGCAGCCGCATTGGCATGGGCCACCAATTGGTCAGACGAGGCAAACACCAAGGCGCGGTTAGGCTCAATGGAATCAAAGGCCCCGGCCTTGGCCAGTGTCTCCAAGGTCCGACGGCCCAACGTGCGCGGATCAACCCGTTCGGCCAGATCGTGTAGAGATTTGAATTTGCCGCCTGCTTGGCGGATTTCCACCACCTGCGCCATCGCCGCCACACCAACCGACTTAATGCCGCCCAGAGCATAGCGAATGGCATTGTCCTGAACGGTAAAGTCAGCACCGGAATAATTAAGATCTGGCGACAACACCTTGATCTTCATGCTTTTTGCTTCTTGCATGAAGGCACCCAATTTGTCGGTGTCATCAATATCGAGCGACATGGACGCGGCCATAAATTCGACCGGATAATTGGCCTTCAGATAGGCGGTTTGATAGGCGATCACGGCATAGGCGGCGGCGTGAGATTTGTTGAAGCCATAGCCCGCAAACTCACTCACCAACTCAAAGATACGGTCAGCAAGCTCTGCGTCCACGCCCCGTTCGGTGGCACCGCTGACGAACCGGTCCTTTTGCTTGGCCATTTCCTCAGGCTTTTTCTTACCCATGGCGCGGCGCAACAAATCGGCCTCACCCAAGGAATAGCCCGACAGGATTTGGGCGATCTGCATCACCTGCTCCTGATAGATGATGACGCCTTGGGTTTCCTTCAGTACCTGGACCAAGCTTTCATGCAGATAATCAGCATCTTTGCGGCCAAACTTCACATCACAATAGGTCTCGATATTCTTCATCGGGCCCGGGCGATAGAGCGAGATCAGAGCGATGATGTCGTCCAAAGTATCTGCCCGCATCTTTCGCAACGTGTCGCGCATGCCTTGGCTTTCCAACTGGAACACGCCCATCGTCTTACCAGAAGCCAAGAGCTCGTAGGTTTTGGGGTCATCAAACGGCAGTGTGTCGAGATCGACCACAATGTCGCGGGCTTTCAAAAAGTCCAAAGCCCGCTGGATGACCGTCAGCGTCTTCAGGCCCAAGAAGTCGAACTTAACAAGGCCCGCAGGTTCTACCCATTTCATATTGAATTGAGTGGCGGGTAGGCTGGAGCGTGGGTCCTTATAAAGCGGCACAAGCTCGTGCAGCGGCCGGTCGCCAATCACAACGCCAGCGGCGTGGGTGGAGGCGTTCCGGTATAGGCCTTCAAGCTCAATCGCAGCATCGAGAAGCGTACGCACATCAGCATCGCGCGACCGCTCTTCCTGCAGGCGCGGCTCATCTTTGATGGCTTGGGCCAAGGTTACAGGGGCAGCGGGGTTATTCGGGACCATCTTTGCCAGTCGGTCGACTTGGCCGTAAGACATATCCAACACCCGACCTACGTCGCGCAGCGCCGCGCGCGCTTGCAAGGTCCCAAAGGTGATGATCTGCGCCACCCGGTCTGCGCCATATTTCTTTTGCACATAATCAATAACTTGATCCCGCTTTTCCTGACAGAAGTCGATATCAAAGTCGGGCATGGAGACGCGTTCTGGGTTCAAGAAGCGCTCAAACAAAAGGCCAAAGGCCAAAGGATCGAGATCGGTGATGGTCAGCGAATAGGCAACGAGCGAGCCTGCACCAGACCCCCGGCCGGGGCCGACAGGTATGTTGTTTTCCTTTGACCATTTGATGAAGTCCGCAACGATCAAAAAGTAGCCGGCAAACCCCATGCGATTGATGACATTGATTTCGTGCTCCAACCGTTGCTCATAGATTTCGCGGGCGACAACGGGTGGCCGCTTGGCGAGGCGCGCTTCAAGC
>JBEIEG010000371.1:0-2353 GCA_040383035.1 Hyphomonadaceae bacterium
CTTGCCATTCTTTTGGTTAAGGGCTGGACTTTGGATCAGGCCAAGGCTGATCTTGACCAATGGGCTGGTAATCTTGCAGCCGTTCTGCAGGCAAACCCTCGCTGATATTCGTGAAAGGCAAATTATGACCGACCTCTCTCCGACCAAAGGCTTTAGCCCAGATCAAGTGGCAGAGCGGGTAGAGCAAATTCTGGCCGAGGCTACGTTGGCTGAGAAGGTTCAAATGATGTCGGGCAAGGGCTTCTTTAAGCTCTTTGCTGAGAGCGGGCGGCATTGGGGCGCAAACCCCTATCCGGCAGGCAGTGGTGTGGCGCGCCTCAATGTGCCGCCTCTTTATTTCACCGATGGCCCACGCGGGGTTGCCCGCGGCAATTCCACTTGCTTCCCCTGTTCCATGGCGCGTGGCGCGACCTTTGATGTCGACCTAGAGCGGCGCATTGGCGAAGCCATGTCGATTGAAATTCGTGCCCAGGACTGCACCTTGTCTGGGGCGGTGTGCGTCAATCTCTTGCGGCATCCGGCTTGGGGCCGGGCGCAGGAAACTTATGGCGAAGATCCGTGCCATCTGGGCGAAATGGGTGCGGCTTTGGCCATTGGTCTTCAAACCCACAATGTGATTGCGACCGTCAAGCATTATGCGCTCAATTCCATGGAGAATGCGCGCTTCAAAGTGGATGTACAGATTGATGAGCGTGCCTTGCACGAAGTCTATTTGCCGCATTTCAAAACCATTTTGGACGCAGGCTGCGCCACCGTCATGAGTGCCTATAATCAAATGAACGGCTCGTTCTGTGGGCAGAGCAAAGCGCTTTTGACAGACATTTTGCGTGTCGAGTGGGGCTTTGAGGGCTTTGTGCATTCTGATTGGGTGATGGGTTTGCGCAATGTCTACGCAGCACCCGCTGGCCTCGATATCGAAAACCCTGAGCCCTTGGTTTTTGGCAAGCATTTGTTGGCCGCTGTTGAGGCAGGCCAGGTTGAGCCACAAGTGATTGATCAAGCCTGCCGTCGCATTCTGTCCATGCAATACCGCTTTGCCTGCGCCGAAGATCCACTCCCGGCCTATAGCTTCGATATGGTTGCCCAGCCAGCCCATATCGCGCTGGCGCTGGAGGCAGCGTTGAAGTCGGCGGTGCTTTTGAAGAATGACACCATGCTACCGCTGGACCGGACAAAGCTAAAGAAACTCGCCGTTTTGGGTCATTTGGCGAACAAAGAAAATACCGGTGACTTTGGCTCCAGCCGGGTTCGCCCGCCTTATGTTGTCACCGCGCTGCAGGGCTTCCAGATCGCCTTAGGTGACGCGACCGAGATCGTAACGGGTGATGAAACCGATGTTGTTGCCGCCGTGGCCAACGCCGCCGACGCCGATGCCATCATTGTGGTGGCAGGCTATACCGCCCGGCAAGAGGGTGAATTTATTCCCGAAGATATGACCCTCGGTGTGGCGAGCGATGTTTTGCCTGCACCCAAGCCAGCGGCAGCCAATGAGCCGAGCGCGGAAGAAGCCCGAGGTGGCGATCGTACCAATTTGTCGCTACCCGCCGATCAAATCGCCCTGATTGAAGCCGCCTGCGCGACGGGCCGACCCGTTCTGGTGGTTTTGGTGGCGGGCTCTGCCGTGTTGGTGGAGGGTTGGCAGGGCCAAGCGAGCGCCATTTTGCAAAGCTTCTACTCCGGCATGGAGGGCGGCACCGCCTTGGCTCAGCTTGTGTTGGGCGAGGTGGCCCCGTCGGGTAAACTGCCCTTCACGGTGGCCAAGGACCCAGCGCACTATCCCTTCTTTGACAAGGACGCCAATGCCATCACTTACGATTATTGGCATGGCTATACCAAGTTTGAGCGCGAACAAATTGAGCCGCGCTATGGTTTTGGCCACGGCCTTTCCTACAGCTGCTTTGGCTATCGCGCTTTGAGTCTGCGCCGGACAAAGCTGGGCTTTCAAGCCCAAGTCAGCATCACCAATCTCGGCGACCGGGCCGGGGAAGAAATCGCCCAACTCTATGTCGGCTTCCCGGGCCGTGTCGTCGAGCGCCCTGCCAAAGTTCTGAAGGCTTTTGATCGCGTAGCTTTAGAGCCCGGCCAGACCAAAGTGATCCGCTTTGACGTGGATGCAGAGGATCTGCGCTACCGTGACCCAGCGACCCATACATGGAAGCTAGAGCCCGGCGTCCACACAGTCTTTGTCGGTGGCTCGGCCGCGCTGGCTGACCAGCTCAGCGCGGCCATTTCGTTCTAGGGACTAGATCGTCAGAAGACCGTGATCGAGCTTTGGCAGGACATAACGGCCAAAGAGGTCGCACTCACTTGCATGGGGGTAGCCGGACAGGATGAAAGCATCGAAACCGACGTC
>JBEIEG010000372.1:0-2330 GCA_040383035.1 Hyphomonadaceae bacterium
GATCGTCCCATTGCCTTCGGCATATTGGCCGACGAAATCTAGGCTGTTGTAAGCAAGTTCGCCGCCAGTCTCGATTTGATGGGCACCAAATTTCTTCTTGAAGGTTAGGCGCGCCACGCGCTCTTCATTGGTGGAGTCAGCCACGAAGCGGCCAAAGTTCTTTGGCTGTCCCACAAGGTTAAAGCCTGCGAGGTCAGAATTTTGATCCACTGTTGCTTTGGCCAAAAGGGCGAGCTTGCCGGTCCAACCAGCCATCTCGCGTTCTAGGTCACCACCCACTTCCCAACGCAGGGTTTCATTGGTTGCCCGGCCTTCATCAACGCGGAATGGGAGGGCGGCATTAGGACGATAGGCGACATGAACCCAATTGCGATGAAATTCGCCTTGCATATAGCTGGCGTTAGCTTTGAGTTTGGTTTCGGCAATTTTGCCATCAACGGCAAAAGTCGCTTGCGCGTATTTTGAGCGGCGACGATCGTCATTTGGTCCGCGCTCGGTATAGATACCAGATGGCGAGAGAATTCCCTCAAAGCCGATAAAGTCTTCGACATTCTCGATCTCAGCTTGCAGGCCAGTGGTGACATTAAAGCCAGCCAGCTTTGAGGTGTAAGACGTATCGATTTTCGGTTTGATGCGGCCACTGCCGACGCCGGTGGCTTGCACTTCCCACTTGCCGCTCGCTTTGTTGTCGGCTTTTCGGACCACATTGACGACGAGGCTTTTGCCTGGCGCTAGAGCACCGGCTGCTGCGCCCTCTAACAGTTCAACCTTCTCTACATTGCTAGCTGGGATCCGGCCAAGAATGGAGAATAAATCCTCATTCTTGCTCGTGGGCCGAGAGCCGTCGATCAGCACATTGCCCGCTGCCCCGCCAAAGCCACGGACGGATTCGCCGTCGTCGATGTTAAACCCTGGAATCCGCGCCACCATATCGGCGGCCGTCTGCGGCGTGATATCGTTGAAGTAAGCGGGCTGGAAAGTACGTTTGCCATCGACCAAGTCTGGAAGCGCATTCGTCACGCCGGACGCGGGACTGGTGCTGGCTGCTGTTTGCGCCCAAGCCGGGGCAAGGCCACTGGTGCCGACAAGTATAAAAGGCGCAAGCGCAAAAGCGAGCGCGCGATAAGAAATCAAAGCCATGGGTGTTCCCCCGCCCAAATCAAACTGACGGCTTGTCTATCTTCGATTTGATCGTCAATTACCCGTGAAAAGGCTGTCATGAAGTTTTTTTAATTGAAGGGCTTATGTGATTGCGTGCGCTTTGAGGCATGGAGTTACTTTCCCAAACGCCCGCTCCGGTCTAAGTCGTAGGCCATGATGACTGCTCGCCTGCTTGCTTTTTGCTGGATTTTGATCTTCGGGCTTGGCTTGTCAGGCCTTGCGCCCGCTGGTGCCCAGAATGCAGGTCCACCACCTGCCAGCCCATCAATTGGGCTAGGCAATGGATTTGCTGATCTATCAGCTCGACTCCAACCCGCCGTTGTCGCCATCCGGGCCAAACGGTCCTTGGTTGGTGCCCCGCGCGATTCTGTGCATGCGGAAGCAGGAGGCAGTTCAACAGGCTCGGGCTTTGTGATTGATGCTCGCGGGGTTGTGGTTACCAACAATCATGTCATCGAAGGCAATGATCGGTTTGAGATCATGTTGGTCGACGGCACCGTTTTGCCTGCCGTTTTAGTCGGACGCGATGCCGAGACCGACTTGGCTGTGTTGCGCACCACGGGCACTATGCGCCTATCGAGCGTTACTTGGGGCAATAGTGATGCGGCCCGGGTTGGTGATTGGGCGATTGCGATTGGCAGTCCGTTTGGTCTCGGCAATTCCTTGTCAGTCGGGGTGATCTCGGCCCGGAACCGCGATTTGCAGGCGGGGCGCTATGACGACTTCTTGCAGACCGATGCGGCAATCAATCGAGGCAATTCGGGCGGGCCCTTATTCAATGCCCGCGGTGAAGTGATCGGCGTTAATACCGCCATTGTTTCCCCGGGCGGCACCCAAGGTGGGTCGGTTGGGGTTGGCTTTGCTGTACCATCGAATTTGGCGCGCAAGATTGTGGCAGACATCCTTCAAACAGGCAGCGTTCAGCGCGGCTGGATCGGGCTGCGCGCACGTCTTTTGACGCCAGAAGAAGGTGGGACTGGCCAAAATGGCGTCATTGTTGCCGATGTTGCTGCTAACTCACCAGCAGCCAAGGCTGGCTTGCGCATGGGTGACCGGATTTTGAAATGGGCGGGCCAGCCCATAACCGATCCGCGCGCCTTGGCTCGCTACGTCGCAGCCGCCCCCGCTGGGGCTAAAGTAAAGGTTGAGGGCTTCCGTGGCAGACAAGC
>JBEIEG010000373.1:0-2329 GCA_040383035.1 Hyphomonadaceae bacterium
GCGATGAGTTGCTTCAAAATCGCCAATGATATCCGTTTCTTGGGCTCTGGCCCGCGCGCGGGGTTGGGCGAATTGGCTTTGCCAGAGAATGAGCCCGGCAGCTCCATCATGCCAGGCAAAGTCAACCCGACCCAGTGCGAAGCTTTAACCCAAGTCTGCGCCCATATTCTGGGCAATAATGCTGCCATCGCCTTTGCGGGCAGCCAAGGCCATTTTGAACTCAATGTGTTCAACCCGATGATGGCCTATAATTTCCTACAATCCGTCCAGCTTTTAAGCGATGCCGCCGTCAGCTTCACCGACAATTGCGTCGTTGGAATTGAACCGCGCCTCGACAATATCGCCAAGGGTCTCGCCAATTCCTTGATGCTGGTGACGCCGCTGAAGGAAAAGTACGGCTATGATCTGGCCGCCAAAGTCGCCAAGACCGCCCACAAAAACGGCACCACCTTGCGCGAAGAAGCCATCGCGCTTGGCATCAGCGGCGAAGACTTCGACGCCATCGTCCGCCCCGAGTTGATGATCGCGCCGGGGTGAGGCCTGTCGAAATCGACCGCCTTACACCCAAGCCTCCACCAATTCCTTCAAGATATCCAAGGGCACAAAGCCGCTGCCGAGGACGATGTCGTGGAACTTCTTGATGTCATAGCGGCTGCCAAGGCGGCGCTGGGCGTCGGCGCGTAGGCGTAGGATTTCCATCTGGCCAATCATATAGGCCGTGGCTTGGCCCGGCATGACAATATAGCGATTGATGTCGCGGGTGGCGCTCTCCAGATCGCCCGGCTGATTGGCGAGGATATAGGCAATCGCTTGCTCCTTCGGCCAGCGCTTGGCATGCAGGCCTGTATCGACCACCAAACGAATGGCGCGGCGCAGTTCCAGCACTTGGCGGCCAAAGTCTGAATATGGGTCTTGGTAGAAGCCCATATCCTTGCCCAAACGCTCGGTATAAAGGCCCCAACCTTCTGAATAGGCGGTAAAGCCCGAAAATTTGCGGAAGCGTGGAATGCCCTGCAATTCTTGCGCGATCGCAATCTGCATATGATGGCCCGGCAGGCCTTCATGATAGGCCAAAGCCTCCATCTGATAAGTCGGGATCGCCTTCACATTGAAGGTGTTCACGTAGTAATAGCCCGGCCGCTTGCCGTCCGCTGATGGACGCGAATAGAAAGCCAGACCCGCTGAAGCCTCGCGGAACGGCTCTACCGCCCGGACTTCGAGTGGGGCCTTGGGCATCAGATTAAAGGCTGTCGGCAAGCGATCCCGCATGGTATCGATCAGCGCGGTAGCTTGAGCAACATAGGAAGCCTTGCCCGCTGGCGTATCAGCAACAAAGAAGCGGGGATCCGTCTCCATAAAGTCGAAGAAGGCGTCGCGCGTGCCGGTAAAGCCGACCTTGCGCATAATGGTCTCCATTTCACCATGGATGCGCGCAACAGCGTCTAAGCCCAATTGGTGGATTTCATTGGCGGTCAAACGTGTGGTGGTCTGTGTCGCCAAGCGCTCAGCATAATAGGCCTCACCATCAGGCAAAGCCCACACGCCATCGGTGGTGCGCGCTTTGGCCTGTTGCTTGGTCATTTCCGCGATTATGGCTTCATAGGCGGGTTTGACCTTATCCATTAGCGCGGCGCGGGCTTGGGCTTTTAGGCGATCCTTGGTGGAGGCATCGAGTGTGGTTTTGTCGATCTTGCCTTTGATATCGCTCCAGAAAACAGAATCCTTGCCCGTCTCGGTAAAGGGTGCACCGGCCAACAAATTCTGGCAATTTGACAGCACAAAGTCATAGAGATGCCGCGGCGGCGTGATGCCCTTTGCTGCGGAGTCAGCAGAGCGAGCTAATAGACCGCCGACCTTTTCTGGCATGGCTTCAAGGCGTGCAATATAGGCTTGCGCATCCTCTAAATTCGAGACGGTGTGGTTATTTGCCAAGAAAGTCGGGATGCCGGACTGCGCACCATTATGCTGATCAAACACATAGGCATGGCCCCGATACGGCGCATTGGCCTTGGCATTTTGGGTCAGTTTGTCGAACAGGCGCACACTCAGCGCGTCGGTCTGGTTCAGCTTCAAGGTATCAGCTAGGGCTGCGACCTCCTGATTGGTTTTGACCTGAAACGCGAGGCTCTGCGCCGCATAAGCATCAGAATCATCGTTCCAGCGGTCCTGCCCGCGCTTATCGCCAAGGCCTGTCGCGCGCTCAGGATTACGCACCAAAGTCTGATCGAAATAGCGCTCAAACAAGGCGTTCAAGGGCGCAGATGCCTCTTGCGCATGCGCAGGCAAAGAAAGGCCCGCAAGGCCCATAGTGGCAGATCCAGTGGCTAAC
>JBEIEG010000374.1:0-2328 GCA_040383035.1 Hyphomonadaceae bacterium
CAATATTTTTGCGGTCGCGACCGGCATTGAAGAGCATAATGATTATGGCGTCGCCTTCATCGAGGCGACGCGCATCATTCGCGAAACCTTGCCCCATGCCCATGTGTCGGGCGGGGTTTCTAACGTCTCCTTCTCGTTCCGGGGTAATGAGCCCGTACGCGAAGCCATGCATGCGGTCTTCCTCTATCATGCGATCAAAGCGGGCATGGACATGGGGATCGTGAATGCCGGCCAGTTGGCGGTTTATGATTCCATCGATCTGGAGCTTCGCGAGCGCTGCGAAGATGTGATCTTAAACCGTCGCGCCGATTCGACGGAGCGCTTGCTGGAAACAGCCGAGAATTATCGCGGCAAAGAAGGGCAAAAGGCAGCTGTAAAGGACCTGTCGTGGCGCGAAGCTCCCATGCGTGAGCGTCTGGCCCATTCGCTGGTGCATGGCATCACCGAGTTCATCGTCGAAGATACAGAAGCCGCCCGCCTAGAAGCTGATCGGCCGCTGCACGTGATTGAAGGCCCGTTGATGGACGGGATGAACGTGGTTGGCGACCTGTTCGGCTCTGGCAAAATGTTCTTGCCCCAAGTGGTGAAATCCGCCCGCGTCATGAAGCAAGCCGTTGCTCACCTTCTGCCTTACATGGAAGAGGAAAAGCTGCGGCTCGGTACGCAAGATCAAGCGGCTGGAAAAGTCCTGATGGCCACGGTGAAGGGCGATGTGCACGATATTGGCAAAAATATCGTCGGCGTCGTTTTGCAATGTAATGGCTTTGATGTGGTCGATTTGGGCGTCATGGTTAGCTGCGAGAAAATCCTTGAAGCAGCCCGCGAGCATAAGGTGGACATTATCGGGCTTTCCGGCTTGATCACCCCCTCATTGGACGAAATGAGTTGGGTTGCTAGCGAGATGGAGCGTCAAGGCTTTGGCGATATGCCGTTGCTGATTGGTGGCGCTACCACTTCGCGCACCCACACCGCTGTCAAGATCGCCCCAAACTATAAGGGGCCGGTCCTGTATGTAACCGACGCCAGCCGCGCGGTGCCTGTTGTGCAAAAGCTATTGGGCGAGGATCGCCAAGACCTGATCCAAGAGACACTTGACGATCAAGAACGTGCGCGCCTTGCCCATTTTGCCGGCCAAGATAAGCGCCCGCGCGCGACTTTGGCAGCGGCCCGTGCCAATGCGGCAAAGTTGGATTTCACCGACTATGCGCCACCTAAGCCGGGCTTTATCGGCACGCAGGTGTTTGACGATTATCCGTTGGCGGACTTGGTGCCTGTCATCGACTGGACGCCTTTCTTTGCCACGTGGGAATTGCACGGCAAGTTCCCCGCAATCTTGGAAGATGAGATTGTGGGTGAGGCGGCCAAGCCACTTTACGCCGATGCGCGCGCGATGTTGGACAAAATGGTCGCAGAAAAATGGGTCACGGCAAAAGGCGTGATTGGTTTCTGGCCAGCTAACCGGGTTGGAGACGATATTGCAGTTTGGCAAGACGAAGGCCGGACAAAACGTGAGACCACCTTCCACACTTTGCGCCAGCAAATGATCAAGAGCGCAGGCAGCGCCAATCTCGCCTTGGCTGATTTTGTGGCCCCCGAAGGTATAGATGACTGGATTGGTGGCTTTGCGGTTACTGCAGGCCACGGCGAACGCGAACGCACGCAAGCCTTCAAAGACGCCAATGATGATTATTCGGCCATTTTGTTCCAAGCCTTATGTGACCGTCTGGCCGAAGCCTTTGCTGAACGCATGCATGAATTGGTACGCAAGAATCATTGGGGCTATGCGCCTAATGAGCAGTTGCCGGTAGACGATCTAATCGGCGAAAAATACCGCGGTATCCGCCCCGCACCGGGTTATCCAGCACAGCCAGACCATACCGAAAAGCAGCAATTATTCCAAATTTTGGATGCTGAAGCTAAGGTTGGGATGAAGCTTACAGAAAGCCTCGCCATGTTGCCGGGCTCGTCTGTTTCGGGCCTCTACTTTAGCCATCCGCAGGCCGAGTATTTTGGCGTCGGCCGGATCGATCGGGATCAAGTGAGCGAATATGCGATCCGTAAAGGTATGGAGATGCGCGAAGCCGAACGTTGGTTAGCCCCAATTTTGGCCTATGACCCAACCCAGCCTGCGAAAATTGTTCAAGAGGCTTAAGGCGCTAAGCGCTTGCCCGCCAAGCCTTGGCCAAGGCAAAGAAGCCTTCAGGCTCTATCGTCTCGGGCCGGGCGGTTGGATCAATGCCAGCCGCGCCTAAGATGGCCTCGCAATTGCCAAGTCCTTTGAGGCTGGCGCGCAACATTTTGCGCCGCTGGCCGAAGGCATGGGCGGTG
>JBEIEG010000375.1:0-2281 GCA_040383035.1 Hyphomonadaceae bacterium
ACGGATTGCGCGGGTGTTGCGACCAAGGACAAAGTGCCGCTGGGGGTTGCTACACTGGCCAAGGTCGCTTGCATGCGACTGGAAAGGGTCGAGGAGAGGATAGAGACTGAATCTGGTCGCAGATCTTGTGCCTTGGTAGCAAAATCATAAGCAAAGTCGCGGCCAAACGCGTCAAATACGACGCCTTCGAAAGCGCCCGCGTTCCCTGCAAAAGACTTCGCACCGATGGCTACAGCACCGCTGGTGGAAGGCGCGAGGGCGAGTGGGGTTGTGCCCGCCGAACTAACCGCCGTGACCGTGCCAACTGGCAGCAGCGCCTTCTCTAGATTGAGGAGGCCGCGGCCATAGATCGGGTCGATCCCTTTCACACCTAAGTCTGTCGCGGTCACGAACAGGACTTCGGCGACCTTAGGTGCCGTCAGATATGGCCACGCGCTTTTTACAACAGCAGCAGCTCCCGCCACCACCGGCGCGGCCATTGAGGTGCCGCTCATGGAAACATAGGCGTTGGGGGCGGTGAAGTAAGCACCGATCAAATTGACGCCCGGTGCGACCAAGTAAAAGTTGCGCGCGTCGCCAGCACGGTTCGAGAAGCTGGCAATCAGATTGTTGGCGTCAACAGCACCAACGGCAATGATTTGTCCCTTGGCCCAAGCTTCAGAAGCATGGCGTGCGGGGAAAGATGGATTGGCGAGGCCTTCATTACCCGCCGCAATCACCATCAGAAGGCCTGCCGCCTGCGCCCCTTGCAAGGCAGTGCGGATCGTTGGGCTCATGCCAGAGCCACCGAGGCTTAAGTTCATCACGAAGGCGCGTTGGCTGGTCGCGTAATTGATGCCGCGCGCGACATGAAAGTCGGAGGTTGTGGGGCCTTGGAAGACTTGGACCGGCAGGATTCGGGCGTTGGAGGCAACCCCCACCATGCCAACACCATTGGCGCGCGCTGCGGCCAGTGAGGCGACGTGGCTGCCATGCCCACTGGTATCATTTACCGTTGTCGTCCCGGCAAGGTTGGTAAAAGCATTATAGCCGCCGGTGATGGCACCAGCAAAGTCGATATGGTCGCGGCGGATCCCTGAGTCGATGATCGCGATGGTGACGTTCGTGCCGCGAGCCGCCCATGGGCGTGGCTTAAAGGCACCCACACGCGACGCGGCTGACGACCACGTCAGTTCTTGGCCAGTTGGCAACTTGGCGGTTTGGGCGAGAGCTGCACCGCAAGGCAGAAGGCCAGCAACAGCAGTCATAGAAAGAAGCATGGATTGCATGGGTAGTCCCCGATCCTTGAAAAGTTGGAGGACCCATAAATCCCAAGGTTTAAAGGGGAATTTTGAAACAAGGCATAGAATTTATAGCCTTCTCATGGGCGTTTTTAGTCAAAGATGGATCAAATTTGCTCGAAAACTTGAAGGCCAATGATCTTAACCCAAGAAATCACGCGTAGATTCGAAGTAAATTTCTCATAAGCATAATCGTTTCTCATGCGAATTCCTGCCAAAAGGGCTCAAAATAGCTCGTGTTCTGTTCTTCACGATACCTCGGCTTTGTGTGAAAATTCTTTTCACGAAATCGACACCGACCTAGCTTTCGCGCGTGATCTGCGTAGAGAAGGTCACAAGGGATTTAGGCTGGGAGAAGCAGACGTGGGTAAATTTAGAAGTTTGGGTTTGGTTGGCCTGGTAGCTGTTGGATTGGCTTGGGCTGGCCAAACGAGTGCGCAACCAAATACCGCAAAGGGACCGCTCACGCCGGAGCTCATGTGGCAATTGCAGCGCGTTGGTGCACCTAGCCTGTCTCCAGATGGCAAATTCTCGGTCGTCTCGGTCACGCGGTTTGACGCCGTAAGTGACCGTAGCTTCACCGCATTGTGGGTGATTTCCACGGACACCGGCACAAGCCGCCAACTCACCAGCGGTGAAGGCAATGATGTTGCACCTGTCTGGAGCCCTGACGGCAAATGGATCGCCTTTGTTTCCAAGCGTGGCGCGGACAGCGCAAACCAGCTCTATGTGATCGCCCCGGATGGGGGCGAAGCCCGCCGCTTGACGGGCGTGCCAACGGGGGTTTCTGCGCCCAAATGGTTCCCCGACAGCCAGAGAATTGCCTTCATCAGCTCGGTCTTTCCCGATCTGCAAACGTGGGAAGATCAGGGCAAGCGGTTGAAAGACCGCGCCTCTACAACCATGCAGGCCCGTGTTTGGGATAAGGCTCCCATCAGCTATTGGGATCGTTTTCTCGATGAACGTCAGCCACACCTTTTCGCTATTTCGATTAATGCAGG
>JBEIEG010000376.1:0-2279 GCA_040383035.1 Hyphomonadaceae bacterium
AATACCCCTTCGTCAGACCCGGTGACTTGATGGCCTTGCGACTGCAAAACGCTGGCTAAAGCGCTGACTCCAGCGCCACCGATTCCTAGAAAATAAATGTTCATTTCGACCCTTTAGCGTGGCTTTTCGGGGCCGTCACGTCTGGGGTCGCAGCCGCGGTGGTCTCCATTTGCAAACAATGCGCGGGCTGACTTCGCATAAGCGTGGAGCTGGGTTAGAAGTAACCATGCCTTTTTCTGTCTCCGTCATTACCCTAACCCCAGAGGCTTGGCCCGGCGCTCTTGGCGCATCCTTGATTGGCAGCGGGCTTGAAAAATCCGTTTGGTCGCTGGAATTGATTGATTTGCGTGGCTTTGGCGATGGCAAGCATCGGCAAGTCGATGATACGCCGGCCGGAGGTGGCGCGGGCATGGTGATGAAGGCAGATGTTGCGGCGCGCGCGATTGATAGCGTAGCGCGCGAAGGTCGCCCGCTCGTTTACTTGACCCCGCGCGGCAAACCTTTGACCCAAGGCCGGGTCCGCGAACTGGCGGCTGGGCCCGGCGTCATCTTGTTTTGTGGCCGCTTTGAAGGCTTGGATGAGCGCGCCATCCTAACGCGCGAGATGGAAGAAATCGCGATAGGCGACATCGTTCTAACCGGGGGGGACTTGCCCGCTCAAATGCTGGTGGAAGCCAGCGTGCGCTTGCTGCCCGGCCTTTTAGGCAATTCTGAAAGCCTAGGCGAAGAAAGTTTTGAAACAGGTCTTCTCGAGCACCCCCTCTACACACGGCCGCGCAGCTTTGAAGGCCTTGAGGTTCCACCGGTCCTAATGTCTGGTGATCATGCGAAGACTGCCGCTTGGAAGAAACAACAATCCGAAGCGGTCACACAAGCCCGCCGACCTGACCTTTGGGCAGTTTATAAGGGTGACAAAGGCTGATCATTCGTATAAACGCGCGTCTTCTTTCAACCTCAAAGTTCTCTTTGACAACAACAATGCCGCGGCCTGCTTGAGCTTTTGATCTGGTTTCAAAGTCTTAAGTTAGGAATCGTGCAAGGTGAGCTGACATGAATATCATCGAAACACTCGATGCCGAGGAAGTCGCACGCGTCTCCGAAGGCAAGTCCATCCCAGAATTTTCGCCAGGTGACACCCTGCGCGTGAACGTGAAGATCAAAGAAGGCGAGCGCGAGCGCGTTCAGGCCTATGAAGGCGTTTGTATTGCTCGCTCTGGCGGTGGCATCAACGCTAACTTCACGGTTCGCAAAATCTCCTTCGGTGAAGGCGTAGAGCGGGTTTTCCCACTGTATTCGCCGAACGTTGAGTCGGTGACGGTTGTGCGCAAAGGTAAAGTGCGTCGCGCTAAGCTGTACTACCTGCGGGATCGTCGCGGTAAGTCGGCCCGGATCGCTGAGCGCACCGATGGCCGTGGCTTTAGCGACTAAGCGAAGCTGCCCTGAAACAAATCAAAAGGCGGTCCTTCGGGCCGCCTTTTTTATTTGTATCGTTAGGAAGCGGCTTCAATGGCCTCACTTAGCTCTATCCAAACTGCTTCGGCTTTGGCGAGGGCTTGCGCATGCCATTCACGTTTCTTGGTGAGGTCTGCAAGCGCTTTGGCCCCTTCGGTATAGAGGCTGGGTGAGGCGAGACGGGCATCAATGGTGTCGAGTGCGTGCTGCTCTTTGGTGACAGCCTTCTCTGCGTCAGCCAAGCGGAAGCGCAACGTGGAGAGCGATGGCCCTTTTTTGCCGCCGCCGCCGACTTCGTTCTTCGCTAGGGCCTTGGGCGCATTCTTGCCTGCCCCACCGCTATCTGGACGATCCGCGCTGAGGACCAAGCCACGATAGTCGGTTAAGTCACCGTCATAGGCGCGTGCATTGCCATTATGGACCAACCACAACCGGTCAGCACAGGCTTCTGCCAAATAGACATCGTGGGTGATCAACAGAACGGCACCCGAATAATCGTTCAAGGCATGGATCAGGGCCTCGCGACTATCGATATCCAAGTGGCTAGTCGGCTCGTCTAAGATCAAGACGTGCGGCTTGGCATAAGCCATTAGGCCCAGAAGCAGGCGTACTTTCTCTCCGCCCGAGAGCTTCTCGACATGGGTATCGATCTTTTCCTGACCAAATCCCATCCGCGCAGCCAAGGAGCGATGGCGCGAGGGTGGCCATTCGGGCTCTAGGTCACGGACGTGTTGCAACACGGTTTCGCCTGCGCGCAATTCGTCCAATTGATCCTGACTGAAATAGCCAATTTTGACCGCCTTGGACGCGCGCCGCTTGCCGTTCAG
>JBEIEG010000377.1:0-2266 GCA_040383035.1 Hyphomonadaceae bacterium
ACGGCCATGGTCTTGCCCAGTTTCATCATGCGCACGTCAGCAATCAAATCCTTGGGCTTCGGTTTGCGCATGAATTGGATCGACAGATTGGTGGTAACGGCGAGTGGTTGGAACCCAATGGCCGATAGCACCAAGGCGTAGGCAGCGGTATCGGCAAGCGCCATCATGGTAGGGCCGGACAAGGTACCACCGGGCCTGATCTGGTTGGGATTATAGGCAATGCGGCATCGCGCACTTTGCCCATCGGCAGCTTCCACAAAGGGCGGGGTCCCGCCCGTGAAAGCTTGCGCCAAGAACTGATTGATTTCGTCAGGGGTCATGGGCTCACGCTAAACTGCGGGCCTAATCAGGTCCAGCCACTTCACCCAGCACAGAGTGGTGCACGGCCGCTTCAGCAGTGTGTGCAATCCCTCCACAGAGAAAAAACACCGGGTGCTGTAATTTTTTCTCGTCCTAACGTCTCGTTTACCAACGCGATTCACACTGAGCATAGAAATTAGGAGACGCTTGTGGCGCGTGCAGAAGAAGAACAATTAATTGAATCTGAAAGCCAAATGGCACAGCGGCGCGCACAACGCACCTCTTGGGCCTTGCTTCAGCGCGTGCATACGACGTTAGACCTGTCTTGCGCCCATGTGATCGAAGTTATGGCGGCTGATGCTGGTGCCCATGTCGCTCTTTTAGCCCGCCAATTCCCCGGCGTGCATTTTGAGCTGAGCCATGAAGCAACCCGGTGCGGAGAGTCTGTTCGGATTCTTTGGGCACCTGATGGCGTGACTATGACTCTAACGACAGACCAATTGGCCAGCTATGACGCGGTCATTGTAACCCATGCGCCTGAGGACTTGCAGGCCACATTCCAGACCTTTGCAGGCTTTGCGCGTGTGGCTGGCGTGCGTGATTTTGCTGGCGGTCAGGCTTTAGCCATCTTTGGCAAAGGCCTCGCTCGCGATCTGTTCCGAGCGAAAGTCCGCGATATCGCCGCTTAAACTGATCACGTTCAGACGGCTTCGCCTGCGGCTACGCCGCTCGACCACGCCCATTGGAAATTATAGCCGCCAAGCCAGCCCGTGACGTCTACCGCTTCGCCGACAAAATAGAGGCCGGGGACGTTTTTAACTTCCATCGTCTTTTGGTTAAGTGCAGCGGTATCAATCCCGCCCTTTGTGACTTCTGCCTTGGCATAACCTTCATCACCCACCGGCGTCAGGTCCCAATGGTGTAGGGTTTCAGAGAGGTCGCGCAACTGAGCGTCTTTCAAATCCGCCATCGGGCGATCAAGGCCGGCTTTATCTGCTAAGGCATGCGCCAAGCGCTGAGGCAAACGCTCTGACAAGATGGTGGCAGCTTGCGCGCGTGGGCGGGCGGTTTTGGCTTCGATCAGCCACTCATCAGCCTTCACATCGGGCAACAGGTCTAGATAAATGCTCTCGCCCTTGTTCCAATAGGAGCTGATCTGCAGGATGGCGGGGCCAGACAGACCGCGATGGGTGAAAACCATGCCTTCGCGGAACGTCGTTTTGCCTTGCGCAGCGATGCCTTCCAGCGAGACACCAGCGAGAGGCCGCATCAGCTCAATGTCCTTAATGCCAAACACCAAAGGCACGAGCGCTGGCTTAGGCTCAATCATCGCCACGTCGAACTGGCGGGCAATATCATAAGCAAAGCCCGTCGCGCCAAGTTTCGGGATCGAGAGACCACCTGTTGCGATAATCAGGCTGGGTGCTGTGGCACGCCCCACTTGTGTGCTGACGACATAGCTGTCTCCCACTCGCGCGACATCTTGAATGTGTACGTCGGTCGCAATCGTCACGCCGCCTTTGTTGCATTCTGCCAGCAGCATATCGACGATGAGGCGAGCAGCCCCGGCCCCCTCGCAAAACAATTGCCCCAAGGTCTTTTCATAGAATGGGATGTGATAGGCCTGCACGAGGTTTATGAAATCATGCTGGGTGTAGCGGGCAAGGGCTGAGCGGGCAAAGTGGGGATTGGCCGAGATAAAGCGCTCTGGCTTGATCTCCATATTGGTAAAGTTACAGCGTCCACCGCCCGAAATCAGGATTTTAGCGCCCACAACATTGGTGTGCTCTAACAAGAGCACTTTGCGGCCACGTTGCCCCGCGCGCGCGGCTGCCATCAAGCCTGCCGCCCCTGCCCCAATGACGATTACATCATAGCTGTCACTCATGGAGCGCACTTAAGCCCAAGTCGCATTTAGAGATAGCCAAGGACGCAGCAGGAGGTGTAGCCTTGCTCCAACTTCACC
>JBEIEG010000378.1:0-2266 GCA_040383035.1 Hyphomonadaceae bacterium
CCAGAGCAGGAATTGGCGTTTGCACTCGCCACGGCTATCGCTGTCCTCGATGAAGTCAAAGCCCAGGGTCAAGTCTTGCCTGAAGACTTCCCCGCCGTGGTTGGCCGCATCAGCTTCTTCGTGAATGCTGGCATCCGCTTTGTGACCGAGCTGTGCAAAATGCGCGCGTTCAACGTCTTATGGGACGAGATTTGTAAGGATCGCTATGGCGTGACCGATCCTGCCATGCGCCGCTTCCGCTATGGCGTGCAAGTCAATTCCTTGGGCCTGACAGAGCCGCAGCCGGAGAATAACGTCTATCGTATCTTGCTCGAAACCCTAGCCGTGACCATGAGCAAGGATGCCCGTGCGCGCGCCGTCCAATTGCCCGCTTGGAACGAAGCTTTAGGCCTGCCGCGCCCGTGGGATCAGCAATGGAGCCTTAGGCTTCAACAAATCCTCGCCTATGAAACCGATCTTCTCGAGTATGAGGATTTGTTTGCGGGCTCCCACGTGGTGGAGAAAAAGGTCGCAGAATTGGTGGCGGGCGCGAAGGCAGAGCTGGCTAAGATTGATGCCTTGGGCGGGGCTGTTGCGGGCGTGCCCTATATGAAGGAGGGCTTGGTTCAATCCAATCGAGACCGCCTGTTAGGCATTGAAGGCGGCAGCCAAGTTGTCGTCGGCGTCAATCGCTGGTCGGATACAGAGCAATCGCCCTTGTCAGCCGGCGAAGGCTCGATCCAGACGGTTGATCCCATGGTGGAAGCCGATCAGATTAAGCGCCTGAATGCTTGGCGCACTAGTCGCAACGCGGCAGCGGTGGAGGCTGCTTTGGCTGAGCTTGAGGCAGCCGCACGCGAGAACCGCAACATTATGGAACCTTCCATTGCATGCGCCAAAGCCGGTGTGACCACCGGTGAATGGGGGGCCTTGCTGCGCCGGGTTTACGGGGAATATCGCGCGCCGACCGGTGTCTCGCTGCTTGTGAATATCGAGGGCGAAGACATTGAAGCTGTTTCGAAAAAGGTCGATGACATTAGCGAAAAACTGGGCCGTCGTTTGGCCTTTTTGGTCGGTAAGCCAGGTCTTGATGGTCACTCTAACGGGGCTGAACAAATCGCCACCCGCGCCCGCGCTGTGGGCATGGACGTGACCTATGAGGGCATCCGCATGACGCCGGAAGAAATCGTGGCGCGCGCGGTGGAGAAGAAGGCCCATGCGGTGGGCCTATCCATCCTTTCAGGCTCTCACCTCGATCTGGTCCGCGATGTTGTGGCCCGCATGCGGGCGGCAGGGCTGGAACATGTGCCTGTGGTTGTGGGCGGCATCATCCCGCCAGAAGATGCCCGCGCCTTGAAGCAATTTGGTGTGGCCGCCGTCTATACGCCTAAGGACTTTAAGATCACCGAAATCATGGGCGATTTGGTCGATATTGTCGCCACACGGGTCGATCAATTGGTCTAATTGCCATCCTCAATCCCTCCTAAATCCTAGGTTGCCAGATCACACGATTGGCATTAGCTTCGGGCACTATTCAAGGTGTTGTGGGATTGGAGGCGGGATTGGGCAAAGGCAAATACCTACCGGGCGTAGACGTCGCCCAAACGCCGGAGGATAAAATCACGGCTGGTCTGACCGAAGTTCAACACTGCTTTGCTAGTGCCGCCAATGCGTTGATGATCGTGCCCATCGGTGTGATGAATTTGGTCACCGCATCCGTCGGCGAACAAGGGCCTGAGCTTATTGTCTATATTCAGATAGGGTTAGCGCTGGTGCTTATGATTTGTTGTTTGGTTTACATGCTTCTTATGCAGCCTTGGCCGCGGGTCCATTTGGTCACCGCTCGACACGTCGCTTGGCATGCTCCTTCTAACATTTTGGGGCTTGGCGGCGCTTCAGCCATAGTGGTAGGCGTCGCAGTGCCGATAGGCGCTGTCGTATCGCAAACTCCCGGATGGCAGCCGACTATGGAGAACATGCTAGGCCTGTCAGCCATTGGGTTGCTGATAGGCGGTGCTTTTGTTGCCCTGTCACGAATTGCTGCTGGTCTTGAAGCATTGGCTTGGATCAAAGAAATCCGCCGAGAGGAGGGCGTCGTCGAACTTTCAACGGGCCAACGCATCACCAAACAAGCTGAACAAGAACCCCAACTGCCCAGCTGGGCGCAGACTTTATAGGGAGGGGAATATGACTGAACCTGTTAGTCAGACGGCGGAAGCCCAGAAATTCCTGTTCTGGACCAATAAACGCCACATCGCGCCGGACATGGAAACAAAAATCACCTGCG
>JBEIEG010000379.1:0-2261 GCA_040383035.1 Hyphomonadaceae bacterium
ACCAATTTCAATGATCGCCTAGCGGGCGGCATCAACATTGTCGGCATTTCGAATTTCACGACCTTCCTGCAAAACACCAATGGCTACCGCCGTGATTTGCGCCGGGTCGAATATGGTGACGAGCGCGATCCAGCCATGCGCGCATTTCATGAAAAGATCGCGCCACTGAATAATGCTGATAAGATCACAAAGCCCCTATTTGTGATCCAAGGCGCAAACGATCCACGGGTGCCGATCTCAGAAGCGGATCAGATCGTGGCCAAAGTCCGTAATAATGGCGGCCAGGTCTGGTATATGGTCGCCAAAGACGAAGGCCATGGCTTTGCCAAGAAGGGGAACCGCGACGCGCAGCGCGAAGCAGAGACCCTCTTCTTCCAACAGGTGTTTGGTACCAAATAAGTTGATGGGACTGTGCTGTTAAGCGGTGAATACGCGTGACAGCACAGCCTGACGGTCTAATCCCCAAGCATTGGTTAGGCCTTGGGCAAACAGTTGGCGAACATCATTGGCCGGGACTAAATCGCGGTCCTCGTATAGGCGGCTCAAGCCTGGCCAATCGCCTAGCATCCGACCGCCTTTGACCGCGCCACCTAGCAGGAAGGAAACCCCACCTGTGCCATGGTCTGTGCCGCCGGTGCCATTGACCCGGACTGTACGTCCAAACTCGGTGGCAATCACAACCGTTGTATTGGCCCATACCGGGCCAAGCCCGACGCGCAAGGCTTTAATTGCGTTGTCCAAAGCTTCCAATCGGTTAGACAACTGGCCCTGTGCGCCACCTTGATTGGCGTGGGTGTCCCAGCCTTCAAACGACAGCACAGCACCAGCTGGACCACCGGGGGCGGCAAGAATGCGCGCGGCAGCGCTGGCCAGTGGCGCATAGGTGCCTTGTCGACCACGGCCCGCGTCACCGCTTATCATAGTCCCACTATCAGCAATTCGGTCCGTTTCAATCGCCATCGCTAAGGCATTGGATAGCATGGCATCGCCTGCATAGAGATCAGATAGTCGGGCCAAGGTATCGCCATCGCTTTCTGGGGCCAAAGGTGGAGCCCAAGATGTCGCCTTTGCGGGGCCGCGCAAGACCAATGGAATGGTTCGCCCAATAGCAACCCCTTCTTGAGTAGGCCCATTTGGCAACATCGCTAAGGCACGATTCATCCAGCCAGACCGGACGCTCGTAAGTTGTGCTGTGCCAGCTTCCAATAAGTCTTGGGCGTCAAAGTGCGAGCGCTCGCGGTAAGGGCTGGCCGCCGCGTGCATGAAGGACATCTGACCCGTCTGCCACATACCATGCATCTCTTTTAAAGCGGGATGTAAACCAAAGCCGTCGACGAGTGGCAGCGTCCCATTGGGTTCGCCGGGTCCGTCTAAGGCAATGGCGCCACGAAAACTGCGATAGGCTGGATCGTTATAGGGGACGACGGCTGTCAGGCCGTCCATCGCCCCGCGCAAAATGATGAACACGAATTTCCCAGAACCAGTCTCGGTTTGCGCAAAGCTAGCTGTTCCCCCCAGCATAGCAAGGGATAGGCCCGAAAGCCCCGAGGTTAGGAGTATGCGGCGGTTGGTCATCTGCGTTGAAACTCCGGGCTCATGAGGGCAAGCACAATGCCTTGACGGGCCGTTTGTGCGCGGGAAATGGCAATTCTGGTTTTGTCAGTCAGAGCAGGGCCCAAGGCGCTCTCGGCAAAGGCGATGGGCTGGAAAGTTTCACTGATTACATCGGCTGCTAGATTGGCCCAATCAATGCGTTTCAGAATGGCATCAGGGGCGGCCCACTCGCTGGCGACATCTGGCCAGCCTTTTGGACTGGGCGCGCGCCATGGCGTTTGCCCTAGTTGTTCAAAGGTTGAACGTAAGGCCTGCATTGAGACCGCCGTGGCGCCACTTGCCCGCATCGTTGAGATCAAAAAATCATTGGGTGTTTTGAACTTGCTGGCTTCGGGTGCCCATGCTTCAGGGCTTTGGATCAAAGTCTTGGCCAAAGCCGCTAAATCGCCCTCGCTTTGTCGGAAGGATGCCTCCAAGCGGGCTACTAGGGCCTGTGGTGGATCATCTGCCACAAAATGTTGGGCGACTTTAACCGCAATTCTCTTGGCTACCGACGGCTGCCGGGCGAGATGTCTCAAAATGGCCAAAGCTTGATTTTCGCCTGCGGGAGGAAAGCTCTTGCCTAAGACCACGCGGGCTCCTGGTTCGTGGAGTGCGGGTACAAAAATGGTTGTGCCGATCTTGGCATCTTGCGCCAATCGGCGAAG
>JBEIEG010000380.1:0-2248 GCA_040383035.1 Hyphomonadaceae bacterium
AATCACACCAGATGCGGGCGACGCGGCGGACTGGATCAAGGCCAAACTCGCGACCCGCGCCAAAGACGCGCTGACCGTGATCTATCACTCGGTCTTCTTTCAGTATCCGCCTCAGAGCGTGCGCGATGCCATCACGCACGCGATCGAGGCCGAGGGCGCGCGCGCCACAGAGGAGGCACCCTTAGCTTGGCTGCGCTTTGAACCCAGTGGCATTTTGGGGCGTGCTCAAGACGGGGCCAGCATGACCTTAGAACTCATCGAATGGCCCTCTGGACGACGGCGTATATTAGCAGACATAGATCCGCATGGCCGCTTTGTTCATTGGCACGGGGCCTAACTGAAATTGCCCTCAATAATGGGGTGGTTTCTGATCCGCCGGCGGGGGTTCTGAGCTGTCATGTTGGCGTTGCGCCTCCCGCTCCAGCATCATTTCCAGCCGTCGATTTAGGCGTTTTATCTCATCAGCTTGTTGATGCGACAGATCCGACAGTTCCTCGACTGTGCGCATCAAATGCATCACGTGAACTTCTAAGGCCTCAACGCGTTCTTCCATCTTCATGCCCTCTTTGTGCCACGCTCTTAGCGCAAGACTGCGAGACCGGTGACATTATTGTCAGCACGTTTAGCCTTGTTTCTTGCCACACAGCAGCCCATGTTCCTGCCACGTCTTAAGGAAAGTAGAATTGATGCGCCTAGCCCTGACTTTGACCCTGACCGCCTTCAGCCTGTTGTCTTCAGCTGCCTTGGCCCAAACCCCGACTGCCCCGGCCGCACCAGCAACCGCCTCGACACCCGCAACACCCGCCTTCACACAAGCGGCCCTGCCTTATGCTTATGGCGCGCTAGAGCCCATCGTCGACGAGGCGACCATGCGCATCCATTTTGAGCGTCACCATGGCGCGCAAGTCACAGGCCTCAATGCAGCCATCGTGGCCAATCCCGCCTATGCGGGGAAGAGCCTCGAAGCGCTTTTGGCCACTGCCTCAACGGCCCCAGCGGCCATTCGCAACAATGCAGGCGGGCATTGGAACCACAGCTTCTATTGGAAGATTATGGCCCCCTTGGGCACGGGCGGCGCACCCTCGGCAGAGCTGACCGCCGCGATCAACCGCGATTTTGGCTCACTCGATGCCTTCAAGACCCAATTCCGTGCCACCTCCATGGGTCGCTTTGGGTCGGGTTGGTCTTGGCTGATCGTCAAGCCTGACGGGAAGCTGGCTGTCGGTTCCACGCCTAATCAGGACAATCCGCTGATGGATGTCGGCGATTTCCGCGGCAAGCCCATCCTTGGCAATGACGTGTGGGAGCATGCCTATTATCTGAAGTATCAGAACAAACGCGCCGATTATGTCGATGCCTGGTGGAGCGTGATCAATTGGAACCAGGTTTCTAAGCTTTATGCTGAGGCGATGAAGCCTTAGGCAAAGGTTTGGATCGTTGAACGATCTAGTCTGGAAGGCCTTTGGTGACGGCATTGCCGCACCAACGGCCTTTTCCGATTCTGTCCAGGTGACTTGGCGCGTCAAGGTCAGATTTTCTTTTGAAATCTGTCGCGCCGCGACGCAGCAAAGCTGCTACCCCGCTGCCGCCGGAAGCACGATCACATAGTGCTTTTCCATGTCTTCGAGCACTTCCCAAATGCCCTCAAAGCCGTTTGGGATCACGAACCCGTCGCCAGTTTGAACCTCGGTCACCATGCCAGTTGACGAAGTGAGACGGGCACGGCCCTTGGTGATATGGCAATATTCCATCTCGTCATAGACAACCCGCCATGAGCCGCGCGTCGCGTGCCAGACGCCTGCGAAGACGCGACTGTCGCCGCTCTCATACAGGTTCTGTGTGCCGCCCGTGGCCCCGGCCACCACAACCCGGTCGGGCTCTGGTTGCCAAGGCTCAAAAGCCTCTTTGGAATCGCGAAAAAGGATGATCCGCATTAAGGCTTTGCTACAGGTGGCGCTGGAGGCGGAGGGGGCGTGACGCGTGCACCCAAATTCGACTTCACATCGCGGGCGTCAAACGCCTCGGCCCGGTCCGCCGGCTTGGGGCCCTTGCCCAAAATGATCTCGGCCGTAGCTTGAAAACGGGTGATTTCATCATTGTCAAACCGGTCGAAGAACGGGTCATAAAAGCCATTGGACCAGAACGGGTCATAATAGCTTACCCAGCCGTAGCGCGGGTGAAAGGTGCGGAACGAACTATAGCCAATGCCTCCGCCAAATGCCCAACGCGAACTCATGCGAGGGCGGCT
>JBEIEG010000381.1:0-2236 GCA_040383035.1 Hyphomonadaceae bacterium
ATTGAGGTTGGAGAGCGAAATATGTCGCATACAGCACGGATTGAGCGGGCTTTGGAAGCCGCCGTAGCCATGGGTCAGGCGGATGATGCAGCGCCTGGATTGGCAGCTGCCTTGCGTTATGCCGTTTTCCCGGGTGGTGCGCGGGTGCGCCCGCAGCTTTGCTTGGCTGTCTCTGCCGCTTGTGGCGGCTCAAATCCTGATCTCGCCGATGCCGCTGCGGCCTCGATTGAACTTCTTCATTGTGCGTCTTTGGTCCACGACGATTTACCCTGTTTTGATGATGCTGACCTTCGCCGCGGCAAACCAACTGTGCATGCGAAGTTTGGCGTGCCATTGGCGCTTTTGACCGGTGACGCTTTGATCGTGATGGCGTTTGAGGTGCTGGCGCGTGCTGGCGTGCAGGACCCCGTTCGACTGCCGGGCTTGATTTCCTGCATCGCGCGCGGTGTTGGTGCGCCCTACGGGATTGTGGCGGGCCAAGCATGGGAGTGCGAGACTTCAGCTCCCTTTGACGCCTATCATCAGGCCAAAACAGGTGCTTTGTTTGTTGCGGCAACTACGGCCGGCGCTTTGGCTGCGGGGGCCGACCCCACGCCTTGGCGGGCCTTGGGTGAAGGCTTAGGTGCTGCCTATCAGGTGGCCGATGATTTGTTGGACGCGCTGGGTGACTGCGAGGAATCTGGCAAAACAAGTGGCCGCGATCATGCGCTGCAACGGCCAAGTGCTGTCACCTCGCTCGGCGTACATGGCGCTGTGGCCTTGCTGGAATCGCATTTGGATCGTGCGGCCCAATCCATTCCAGAGTGTGCCGGGGCCAAAGCCCTTCGCGAGACAGTTCGGGTTCAGGCCACACGCCTTGTGCCAAAGCAACTTGCCCGCAGCGCTGCCTAGATATCCATGATACCGCGCTCCTGGCTTGATGCTTGGACAGCATGGCGCAATCGCTTGGTTTCCAGTCCAAGCTTTCAGCGCTGGGCTGCTGGGTTCTTCCTGACCCGTCCAATCGCGCACCAAAGCGCTGATCGTCTGTTTGGGCTGGTGGCAGGCTTTGTTTATTCTCAAGTTTTGCTCGCTTGCGTGCAATTGCGCTTGCCTGAAACGCTCGCCGAAGGCCCAAAGACAACCCAAGCTTTGGCAGACGCAATGGATCTGCCACTCGAGTCTGCCGCGCGGCTTTTGTTGGCGGCACAATCCCTTGATTTAGTCGAAATGGCAGGCTCAGATCGTTACGCGCTTGGCATGCAGGGGGCGGCGCTTCTCGGCAATGCCGGTCTGGGCGATATGATCCGTCATCATGCCCTGTTTTACGCCGACCTCGCCGACCCGGTTGCCTTATTGCGACAAGGTGGCGGGCAGGGGCAATTGGCTTCCTTTTGGCCCTATGCCGCATATGATCGACCCGACCAGACCCAAGCAGATGCAATCTCACCCTATTCGGCCTTGATGGGCGCGACCCAGCCCATGATTGCTAGCGACATTTTGGCTGCCTACCCATTGACCCAACATCAGGTCCTTATGGATGTTGGTGGGGGTGAGGGGGCTTTTGCCTTAGCGGCCGCACATCACGCGCCGCATGTGCAGGTGCGTGTGTTCGACTTGCCTGCTGTGGCTGACCGGGCGCGCGCAGCGTTTGATCTGCGCCATTTGGGAGATCGGGCGCAGGCGATTGGCGGCAACTTTCTCGATGGCGTTCTGCCAAAGGGCGCTGACGTGATCTCCCTTGTCCGCATTCTGCACGACCATGATGATGCGACGGTGATGAAGCTCCTGCGCGCTGCCCATGCGGCGTTGCCGCCAAAAGGTGTCTTGATGATTGCGGAGCCGATGTCCGCTTTTCCAACACGAGACCCCATGGCTGAGGCCTATTTTGGCTTCTATTTGATGGCAATGGGTCGGGGTCGAGCCCGCACGCCGGTCGAACTTAGTGCCATGGCACGCGCAGCTGGCTTTAGCCGCATCGTGAACAAACCGACCAGAACCCCAATGTTGGTCCGGGTCTTAATCGCCCATCCCTGATCGATTCAGGGCAAAATCGGCATTTTTTTCGCATTTTTGCCTAAAAACTTTCCCTCAGTGATCGCTACGATTTTGCGTCAGTTTCAGTTGACATATCTAGTCGTCCAATTAGAGTGACACTCTGGAAGAATGAATGTGGACACCGCATTCATCAAGGAAAACGTTGGCATGGAAACTTTGGCCGTTGTTTTGGAGGCACCTGAGAAGCTCTCGCTGAAAA
>JBEIEG010000382.1:0-2223 GCA_040383035.1 Hyphomonadaceae bacterium
AGCCTGCCGGCACCAAACCCTCCCATGCTAAATCCTTCTAGGAGTCGATGACGACGATCGGCTAGCGTCCGGAATTTGGTATCCACCAACGGCAAGATCTCTTGCATGAGAATTGTTTCAACGGGGGCTGATCCGTCCAAGGAGTCGCACCACAGGCTGTCGGCCTGTCCGTTGGGCATCACCACCAAACAGGGCGGCATGTCCCCGCGTGCCATAGCAGCGCTGAAATAGGCAGCCATTGGACGCAACGAGGCGCGGTTCCCGCCTGTTCCATGTAACCAATAAAGCGTTGGAAACCGGCGGCCTCTCTCGACCTCGTAATTGGGTGGTTTAACGACGTGGAACGCAACATCGGCCCCAACGCGTGGGCTTGGATAGATAACACGTTCTACACCCATTATGCCCGTTTCTGGGGTGATCCAGTCAAGTGTGACACTTTGGCTTTGGGCTTGGGCCTGCCTTCCAAAAAGGCTGATCAAGCCTCCGATCATGAACGCTCTCCGGTCAGGTGACATTGGCAACATCGTAACTTTCGCGGAGACGTTCCCTAAAATGCGCATATTTTCCATCCCTGCTACGCAGCGTCCGATTTTTTGGGTAGGATTACTTATAGATTATTGATCCAACCTCTGTGAAGTCGTTTAGAGTTCGGCGCGGAACAAAACAACGTTAGTGCCGAGAGCGATCTTTGGGTATTACCACGATCAAACTTTTTTATGTCTTTGCCAACCAAAAATCACTCTCGGCAGTCTTCGCCACTTACGGCAAGCGCATTTGAATTCCTAACAAGCACTCAGCGTCGAACTAGGTCCTCTTTTGTTGTTTGACCTTCCTCACGCTCTCGTGATTGAGTGTGTCCATGAACCAAACACATCGCTTTGCTCGCCCGCCGATCCAATTCATCCTAGGCCTGTTGGCCTTGCTAGTGGCGTTCTGCTTTAAGAGCGTGGTGACTGCGCCGCCCAGTGTCTCAGAGACCTTATCTATGACGGGATTTGATACCAAAGTTGCGATTGGCAGACTTGCGCGAATTTTGGGGGACGAGCGGCCCCATCCGGTCGATTCCCCGGCTAATGATCTGGTTCGCGAGCGCATCTTAAGTGAGATCAAGACCTTGGGTTATTCGCCAGAAGTAAGGGATGACTTTGCTTGTCGGGGGTCTAAACGTTTTGGCGGCATGAGCTGTGCGCGGGTTCGCAACATCCTCTTCCGGGCGGGCCCCTCTGGTGGTGGTGCAGCCCTCATTGCAGCCCATTATGATTCTGTACCTGCAGGCCCAGGTGCCAGCGATGATGGTGCGGGGGTGGCTGCGACTTTAGAAATTGCCGCGCGTCTGGCGGGCCGCAAGCTGACAAAGCCGGTTATCTTCCTCCTCACCGATGGGGAAGAAGTTGGGCTGCTCGGGGCGAGTTCATTTGTGCGCAAAGACCCTTGGGCCAATGACGTGGCCCTTGCCATCAATATGGAAGCGCGTGGCACAGGCGGCCCGGCGATCATGTTCCAAACCAGTGCACCCAATAGCCGCGATATTGCTGCGCTGACGGCTTCGCCTGTGCGTACAATCGCCAATTCCATGGCGGCAGACATCTATCGCACCTTGCCGAACGATACCGATGCGACCGAGTTTTTAGCCAAAGGCTATGATCTCATCAACTTTGCTTTCATTGCTCCGGTTGCCCGGTATCACACCCCCCTAGACAATCTCGCCCATCTCGAGCCCGCCAGCGTAGGGAATATGGGTGGTGCGGCACTGGTGGCGCTGGAGGGGCATTTGGCAGGAAAGCCCACCGCCAACGCGCCAGAGGCGGACGTCATCTATTCCGATGTTTTGGGTCGTTTCATCTTGGTCATGCCGAAGGCTCTTGGCTATGGCCTATTGGGTTTCGGGCTGTTGGGAGCTTTGTTTGCTTATGTACGAAGCGGGCCGAAAGGCGCCGTGCGTGCGCTGATTGCGCCTCTGGCCGCACTTCTTGTCGCGGGCGGTGTTGGCTTCGGTGCCCTTTGGCTGATCGACCAAGTGCGCATTGAAAGCCAATGGTGGTTTGCCACCCCGATGGCGGGACGGCTTTTGGTCTATAGTAGCGGTCTATTAGGCGCCCTCCTCGCTCTTTGGCTCTGTCGCGGAACCAGTCCCATACGCGTCCTTGCTGGAGCTTGGATTTGGGTAACCGCGCTCTTTCTTGGCCTCTCCCTTGTCTCCCCGGGCAGTATGATTCTTGCCGC
>JBEIEG010000383.1:0-2205 GCA_040383035.1 Hyphomonadaceae bacterium
CGGCTCTTTGGAACCTTTGTCGCTGAAGACGAGGCAGACCGACCCGTCTATGGACTGGTCAAAAACCTGAACACCTTCAACTTGTTCACGATCCTGACGCACGAATATATCGGCATTGCCAAGGATACGACCCAAAAGGGGCTGACCCTGTTTCAGCGCTTTTGTTACATCTTTGCGCCGCCGGGGTGGAGTCACGACGGATCCCGCCTCTCTACCGCCGACATTAAGCGAGCCGCTGGCATCGGCACCAAGCCTGTCGATCCAGTTGCTGCCGAGACTAACGCCCAATGATGCCGCTTCATTATGCACTTACCGACGGCTTGGTCTTTGTCGTCGCTGCGTGGGGGACATGGCAGCTGATGAGGGCTGGTAAGCCAGTTGGGGCGTTGGGTGTGGCCTTGTTTGGGCTAGCCGCGGCCATTGGCACCGTGCGGGTCACCAGTGGGCTGATTGAGCCTCTGGCCGTGCCGCATCGGTTTGCCTCGCAGATTGGCGGGCTGTTGGGCTTGCTGCTGCTCCTCTGGCAGATTTTTAAGACGACTGTCGGCCCTGTTCGCTCGGTCTATGGAGCAGCGATCTGTGTCAGCGCGGTGGTGTTGGCGATGACTCTACCCGCGGCTGGCGCACCGATTTATATCCTTGCCCTGCTAGCTGGGATCGCCCTGTTTGGCTTGGACCGCTTGGGAGGGAAGCCCAATATTGGTGCGGCTTTGGGCTTTGGCGTGATGTTGCCAAACGTCTTGTTTCTGCGCCAATCAAAGTTTCTAGGCCCAGACCTAAGCTGGCATCTCTTCCACATCGTCATCGCATTGTGGCTGGTGCTGACGGTGCTGGCTCTCACGCCAAAGCAGGTGGCTAAACCGGCCAACACAGCATCCACCGCGTAAGGTTACGGAGGAAAGCAGTTAGGCGCTTTGGTGCCTATGAATCGTTCAGTCTGACCGCAGATGCTGCAAAAGCCTGTCGATGAATGACTGCGACGCGATCAAACCAGTTGACGTGCCGTGCGTGCGCGGGCAGGAGGGCGTTTCTTGTGCCGCCCTCGGATGATACCGGCCCAAGCTCATGTGTGACTGCGGGAGAGACGATCCCCCAAAGGACCGCGCCGAAGGAGCAACCGCCCCGGAAACTCTCAGGCAAAAGGACCGCAGCCACGTCAATACGCTGGAGAGTGTTGGGCAAATCGTCCAACCGCCGAAGGAGCAAGCGGTACCTTGAACAATCAAGGTTTCCCGCGAAAACTCTCAGGTTTTAGACAGCTGGGGCGCGCGCCAAAACGGGGGAACCCTGTGGCGTGTCGCGGACCTGTCGGAGCCTTTTAATGTCTGAAGACACTTCATTGAAAACCACACCCCTAACCGGGCTTTGGCAGGGCATGGGTGGCCGTATGGTCCCTTTTGCTGGCTATTTGATGCCGGTGCAATTTCCTGAAGGGGTCATGAAAGAGCATGTGTGGACGCGCGAAAAGTGCGGCCTGTTTGATGTCTCGCACATGGGCCCAGCCTTCTTAAAACTCAATGATGTGAGCCTTACCGGCGACGCCGCCCATGCGGCGATTGCCGCTTTAGTCGAGACCATCCTGCCGTGCGATGTCGCGGGCCTCGCCCCCGGTCAACTGCGCTATACCACTTTGCCGAATGCCACAGGTGGTGTGCTCGATGATTTGTTTGTCGGTCGCCCCAAGGCCGATGCCGATCAAGGTACACTTTATTTCGTCGTCAACGCAGGCTGCAAAGAACAGGACTTTGCCATTATCGCGGCGGCTTGCGCTGGCAAGGCGACGCTGACCCGGGCCGATGATCGTGCCTTAATCGCTGTCCAAGGGCCCAAAGCAGTGGATGTCATTGGCAATGTTGGCGACGGGCCAAAGCGTTTGGGCTTTATGGAATTTGCGACCGTGACGGGCCCTTATGGCGAAGTCGTCGTATCCCGCTCCGGCTATACGGGCGAAGACGGCTTTGAGGTCTTGATAGCGGCCGACAAGGCTGAAGCCTTTGTCCGCACCTTGTTGGCCACCGCGCATGTGAAGGCCATTGGTCTTGGTGCGCGAGATAGCTTGCGGTTGGAAGCTGGCCTTTGCCTTTATGGCCACGATCTTGATGAAACCACGAGCCCGATTGAAGCAGGCCTTGCTTGGACCATTCAAAGAATCCGTCGAGAGCGGGCGGACTTCCCAGGCGCTGCCCGCATTCTGAAAGAGCTTGC
>JBEIEG010000384.1:0-2201 GCA_040383035.1 Hyphomonadaceae bacterium
GCGATTGATCCGGCTAAATGGAGCCATGCTGTGGATTGCTGGGGCGGCGGCAACAATGAAAAGCAATGCTATACCGAGCGGCCAGTGAATAGCTTTGTCAAAGATGGCAACCTCGTCATTGTGGCGCGCAAAGAACGCCGTCGTGGCTATGCCTTGCCGGCTGAGCAGCGTACCAATAAGGCGGCGCGCGCTCAAGAAGTGACGCTTCCATACAGTTCGGCGAAGCTGGTCACCAAAGGCAAGGCTGATTGGCGCTATGGCCGGATTTCGGTGCGGGCGCGCCTGCCACAGGGCCAAGGCACTTGGCCGGCCATCTGGCTTCTGCCTGCTGGCGAAATCTATGGGCCGTGGGCAGCCTCGGGCGAGATTGATGTGATGGAGGCCGTCAATCTGGGCGAGCCTTGCCCGGATTGCCCGGGCGGGGTTGAGAATACGATTCTTGGTACGCTGCATTTTGGTGGAGCTTGGCCCAAGAACAAGTTCTTGTCGAAAACCACCCCCTTGGTCGGCAGCCTCGATGACTTTCACACCTACACGCTCGATTGGGATGCCAGCAAAATGGTTTGGTCAATTGATGGGGTGCCTTATGCCACACAAACCCCGGCAACATGGCACGAAGACCAAAGACCAAGCCGACCTTCAGCGCCCTTCGATCAGGCATTTTACCTGATTTTGAACGTCGCAATCGGGGGGAATCTACCCGAAGGACGCAATTTGCGGGGTGTTTCGACGAAGAATTTTCCCAAGACAATGGAAATTGATTGGGTTAGGGTCTATAAATGTGAACGCTCACATGATACCGCTGCGTGCGGGGAATAAGAGGCAATAGCCTTTTTGCGAGACCAGATAAGAAACGAAAAGCAACAAAAAACTGAGGATAGGAAACCTTAAAATGGCCGGACCAAGCGCAGTTACGACAAAGCCGCAAGAGGGCAATGTGAACGACAGAACCTTGTTCTTTATGTCGCTTGCTTTGTTCTTCATCTGGGGTTTTGCGACCGTTTTGATCGATATTTTGATCCCTAAATTCCGGGGGCTCTATAATCTCAGCTACGCAGAGGCCATGCTAACTCAGTCAGCTTTCTTCTTGGGTTACTTTGTCTTTTCGATCCCCGCTGGCAATTTGGTAGCCAAAGTTGGTTATATGCGTGGGATTATCGCGGGTCTTGGCGTGATGATCGGTGGCTGTGTCCTATTTGTGCTCGCCACCCATGTGGGCATTTATCCAGGCTTCTTGTTTGCTTTGTTTGTGTTGGCAGCCGGCATCACCATCCTACAAGTTGCCGCCAATGCCGTGATCTCGATCGCAGGGGCCGCCGAAACCAGCTCCGCCCGTTTGACGCTGGCCCAAGCCTTCAACAGTTTCGGGACCTTCATCGGTCCATTCGTTGGTGCCAAGTTGATCTTGGAAGGTGGCCCTGAAATCCCCAAGGACATCTCCACACTGACGCCAGAAGCACTGAATGCGCTGCGCGCAGCAGAAGCGACGGCTTTGCAGGCACCCTATTTGGGTATCGCCACCGTATTGGTGCTAATCATGATCGTCTTCTATATGAAGCGTGACATGTTGCCGCCCATGGCCAAGACCGAAACCCCAACAGGCCTTGGCTTTCACCTCTTGGCCAATAAGAAAGTCCTGTTCGGCGTCATTGCCATCTTCACCTATGTCGGCGCAGAAGTCGCAATTGGCTCGGTCTTGGTGAATTATCTAAGCCAAGCGAGCATCTTGGGCTCAACAGAGGCGCAAGCCGGTAAATTGGTCGCGCTTTATTGGGGCGGGGCTATGGTGGGCCGTTTTGCAGGCTCCTATATTTTGAGCCGTTTCCCAGCCGGGCAAGTTCTGGCGGTGTTTGCTGTGCTTGCGATTGTCTTGGCCGCTTTAGCTATGGTGTTGACGGGCCAGATCGCCGCGATCGCCATTCTCTCGATTGGCTTGTTCAACTCCATCATGTTCCCAACCATTTTCTCGCAGACCGTGATTGGCCTGAACGACGAAGACACGCCAAAGGCCGCAGCACTCTTGTGCATGGGCATCGTCGGTGGGGCCATCCTGCCCTTAGTAACTGGCTTTGCCGCAGACAGTGTTGGGCTTTCAGTCGCGCTGATTGTGCCGATCCTTGGCTATGCTTGGCTCGTGTTCTTCGGTCTGTTCGTCCATCGTCAAAACATTGCACCAGCAAGCTAAGCGAAGGCGAATACGA
>JBEIEG010000385.1:0-2191 GCA_040383035.1 Hyphomonadaceae bacterium
ATATCCGGTCCGCCATCGGCGACGGGCCAGATATGAGCGGCCTGTGCCTCGGCCTTTCCACCGCCATTGACTATCCGCAACCCTGTGACCGCACAAGTATCATCGTAGGCCGACAGGACGTGATTGCGGAAATTCGCGTCGCGAACTTTTCGGTTCAGCAAAATCTGTTCAATCCGGCGTTCACTGATAGGATTTTCTAGAATATGCCTTGTAGCGTCATCCAATCCTGGGCCTGCCAACCCAAGCCGGATTCCCAAGTCTGGATTGAGTGTATCGGTCAGTCCGGCCGAAGCAATCTCGCAAAAATCGTCGCCGTGAAGTTCACGGATGGAGCGGCCGCGCAACATGCGCCCGGCTGCTGATCGATCCTCCATCTCTCTCAGGAAAGCCTCCCTAAACCTTCCTTCCGCACTGACATAAGGGACCGGCCGATCAAACTCTAAGAAATTGGAAAGGCGCGCGTAGGAATGTGTTGGGTCTCCCGGGTCTATGTCGATCCTTTCAATGAAAGCGGTTGCAATATAGGACATGCTGCCTTGTGCCGCTCGGGTTTCTCGAAACACAACCCAAGTCCCGATGAGCCTTTGCGCGATCGCTAAATACTTATTGGGAAAATGGTAGCGCTCGGTAATGGCGTCGTCATATTTCGATTGACCACTAATGTCGAAAACACCCGCCATCACAAAACTCACTCTCAAAATCCACAGCGAAAGACTGCATTATACTAAGCCATTCGTCCAGGAGCTTATGAGTGGTGGGGCCAACGTAAAATACCAAATCAAATTCAACCTTTGTTCGCGCCACCCCCATCGGCCCAAAATCCCTGTACCCCCGCCAGTCTGCCCGCAACCGTTTGGTCATCCGCTCCGCTTCCGCCCCGGTCTGGACAAGGCGAGGCTACCGGGGTGCGGGCAGGCTATCAGGGGTGCGGTTTGTTGATCCCGGCCGATGGGGGCAGCGCGAGCTCATTGTGAGTATCGCGTGACGCAAAAATCCCATCGGCGGAGGTCTCCGCCATGTCACTTTCAATCGCTGCATCTCGTCATTCCCGCTATTCATCAGCGTCCGATGAAGTTCGTCTGACACCCCATGAGCGTGTCACAGCCCAAATCTGTTCGCTTTTGGAACGCGGCGTTCGCCCCTGGATCAAGCCATGGGATGATATTGCACCGTCTGATGCTTTAGTCTTGCCCTTGCGCTCGTGTGGAACACCCTATCGCGGGATGAATATCATTGCCCTTTGGGCTGCCTCATTAGAAAGTGGCTTCAGGTCACGCCATTGGTTCACTTTCAAACAAGCATTGGCCATGAATGCTTCTGTCCGAAAAGGTGAGCGCGGATCCTTTGTGGTCTATTTTGCCGAAGTGGGCGATAAGTCAGATGGTGACGGAAAGCATTCTCGGGTTCCCAAGTCCAATGGCACCCATGGCGACGAGATAGGTGAAATGCGGCGTTTTCTGCGCGGCTATACCGTCTTCAATGCCGAGCAAATCGAAGGTCTGCCAGAAACCTTCTATGCGGCTCCCGAAGCGCCAGTTGTTCCGCACACCCCAATAACCATCAGCGAAGCTGAAACCCGTTGGGCTTCTCTCTTCGCGCGCATCCCCGTTACCCTTCGCCATGGTGGCAATCGGGCATTTTATTCCAAAGCCGCTGACTATATCCAAATGCCCCTTCGCGAAGCTTTTCGTGATGGCAGTCAATATTGGGCAACGCTCGCTCATGAGACCGCACATGCCTCCCGTCACGAGACACGCCTCAATCGCGACTTCGGCCAAACCCGTTTTGGTGATGCAGGCTATGTCCTGGAAGAGCTCGTTGCAGAACTTGCCAGCGCCTTCATCGGTGCCCGCATCGGCCTGCCCGCCGATCATCTTGAAGATCATGCCGCCTATATCGATGGTTGGCTCAAAGCCCTCGGCGACAATCCATCGTCTTTCCTGACTGCGGCGAGCAAAGCACAAGCTGCGGCTGACTGGGTGCTGGGGGAGATGGAGGTGGACTAGAACATGCCGCCAATTCACCAAAAAGCCGATGCTTCAGAGGTCCGATTTCGGCAATAGTTGGCCGAAAGGGGATGGTCTGGTTTGGAGGGCGCGGAGGTCGAAAGCAGACCATGTTTGTGTTACCGTTGTGAACAAAAAAGTTTAGCTTAAGCTTGAATGATTTCGCGGGAGCACGACAAACCTGA
>JBEIEG010000386.1:0-2184 GCA_040383035.1 Hyphomonadaceae bacterium
GCGCTACTGTCCGCTCTGTCTAAGCTTGTTCTCACCGGAGGTTTTGACTTAGGTGGCCCAGTTTCCTTTGCGCATATGGACCCGCCTACGCCGTGGCTGACATGGGTGATGACACTTTGGAATGCGCGTTTGAACCAAAACTTGCTTCATCCGGCAACTTCCCCAAGTGCGCGGATCATAGAGGAGCGCGTGGTTTCTTGGTTGGCGCCTTACTTCGGTATGTCTGGCGGCCACATGGTTCCGGGATCGACAATTGCGAATCTGACTGCACTCTGGGCCGCGAGAGACGTTCGCGGGGTTACAGAGATCGTGGCGTCCGATACTGCCCATGTATCAATTGAAAAATCAGCCCGTATTCTGGGCCTTCCTTTTCGTCGCTTGCCGACAGATGAAACCGGTCGGCTTATTGCCGATAGCGTCAAGAATGTTGAGAATGCTTGCTTGGTACTGGTAGCAGGGACAACTTCAACGGGGGCAGTCGATCTCTTGTCCCTTTCAGGTCGAGCCGCTTGGACCCACGTGGATGCCGCTTGGGCAGGCCCGTTACGCCTCAGCGATCAATATGCCAGTCGTCTTGACGGGATTGAGGCTGCCGATTCCGTGGCGGTGTCGGCGCATAAATGGCTTTTCCAACCTAAGGAATCTGCCTTGATCTTTTTCCGTGACACCCAAGCCGCAAACGCCGCGCTTTCGTTTGGGGGTGCTTATCTAGCAGCCCCTAATATTGGGCTTTTAGGGTCGCATGGCGCTGCTGCTGTGCCCTTGCTTGCTATGCTCATGGCGTGGGGCAAAGAAGGATTGGCGGATCGCCTTGATCGATGCATGGCAGCAGCGGCAAGGTTCGCTTCTTTTGTAAAAAGCGAAGAGCGGCTCGAGCTTCTTGGGGAACCCCATACAGGTGTCGTGGTTTGGCGTCCGCGCGACATTCATATCAACAACTTTTACGCATGTTTGCCTTCAGGCTTGGCGTCCCAAACCAGCATAGGAGGCAGTCGCTGGCTTCGATGCGTCGCTGCAAATCCAAACACGGATATTGACGCCGTCATAGCGGCGGTTCGCGAGGCGATCTCGCGGGTCGACTAAAGAGAAAACTTCTCGTTGGAAAGCTTGAACGCATCAATACATTCGGCCGGGTTCTCATGAATTGCGATTGCAAATGGCAATTCATTTGTATGCTGAGTTCACACCGCCACCCTACTTCACCGGAAACAACCAAATAGAAATCGTGTGGATCGTCAGGCCAGCTAGACCGCCAATGACGGTGCCGCTGATGCGGATATATTGCAGGTCCCGTCCCACGGCGGCTTCAATTTGGTCGACGACGGTGCGTGCGTCCCAGCCTTGGATGGTTTCGGCCACCATGGTCCCGACGCCAGCGCCTTGGGCGTCAGCAAGCTCAACCGCCCAAGATTTCAAGCGCTGGTTGAGGCTTTCGCGGAGTTCGTCATCGCGCTCAATGGCGCGCGCTAAGTCCTCAAGGCCAGCCGCGATGGCATTGCTGAGGCGCTCGGTTTCCTCGGGTGACTGTTCCCGCAATGACTTTTTGAGATCACTCCAGACATTGGTGACATAGGTGCGAACGACTTGATGATCGGACACTTCGCGGACCCAGCGCTGGAGTTGGTCGCGCAGGTTTGGATCATGGCGCAGGTCGCGCGCCAGATGAGAAAGCGCTTCATCAATCCGGGTACGAATGGAGTGATTAGGGTCCTTTGCTGCGTCTTTCAGTGTGTCTTTGATCGCGGTCAGCAAGGCGTCCGAGGCTGCGGCATCGACCGAGAATAGCTTCGGCAGCCAGTCCATTTTGTCCGACACGCGCGTACGGAACATATTTTCTTCTGAATGGATCGCAAGGTCGGCATGGAAGATAATCAAATCAACGATGGCCTTGTGCCGCCCGCCTTTGATCAAAATGTCCAAGCCCTCCGCCAATAAGTGAGCGATATCGGCATTGCGCAGCCGCTCGGTCAAAGTCGTTTGCAGCCACGTGGCGATCTTGCCTTCGTTTAACAGGCCCAAGATACGTGGGACGGCCCCAGCAATCCCTTGTGCGACACGGCGAGCGCGGTCGCCTTCGGTCAGCCAAGCGGCTGTATTGCCGGCAAGGTCCAAGTCCTTCAAGCGCCGTTGAACTTGTTCAGGTTGCAGGAAGTTGCGCGAGATAAAGCGACCCAACCCTGCGCC
>JBEIEG010000387.1:0-2180 GCA_040383035.1 Hyphomonadaceae bacterium
CCGATGGAATTCCGCGCTGCCATGGGCAATCGGATCTATGGCTGTGACGATTGCTTGGCCGTATGCCCGTGGAACAAATTCGCCCAGACCGCGCGGGAGACGAAATTGCAGGTGCGCGACGAGCTAAAGCACCTCAGCCTCGCCGAGCTTGCCCAGTTGGACGATGCCAGTTTCCGCACGCTTTTTGCCAAGAACCCCGTCAAGCGCATTGGCGTGGCCCGCTTCCTGCGCAATGTTGCCATTGGCCTTGGCAATAGCAAAGGTGCCGATGCCTTGCCTGCCGCCCAACATCTAAGTCAAAATGAGCAAGCCTTGGTGCGCGGGGCCGGTGTATGGGCATTAAGACAATTGATGCCGCCTGAGGACTTTTCAGCTTTGGCAGAGACCAGTATGGCCTATGAGACCGACGCGAGTGTGCGCGCCGAATGGGAAGTACAACTTTGAACCTTGCTACCAGCCCTACGCCACAGGTTCGCCCGCAACCCAAGCAGAAACCTCGTAAGAGCTTTTGGGGGCGGTTGGGTAAGATCATGTTGTTACTTGCTTTGGCACCGATCGTCTGGACCTTAATTTACCGCTTCGTCCCCATACCGGGGACGATTTTGATGGTTGAGCGCGCTTTTCAGGGCAAGGATGTGCGGCGCAATCCGGTGCCGTTAAACCAGATCAGCCCGAACCTGATCTATTCGGTGATTGCCTCAGAAGATGCCAAATTCTGTAGCCATGATGGCTTTGACTGGGTGGCAATCCAAAAAGCGGTGAAGAGCAACCAGCGCGGTCGCAAGTTGCGCGGCGGCTCCACCATCAGCCAGCAGACCGCCAAGAATGTGTTTCTCTGGCCCGAACGCTCGTGGCTGCGCAAAGGCATGGAGGCGGGTTTTACGGTTCTGATCGAAACCCTTTGGCCCAAGCAACGCATCATGGAGGCCTATCTGAACGTGGCAGAGTTTGGCCCCGGTATTTTTGGGGCTGAAGCTGGCGCGCTCTATCATTTCGGCAAGCACGCCAAAGACCTCACCCCGATGCAGGCGGCCCGGCTTGCCGCCATTCTGCCGCTACCTGCAAAATGGAGCCCGACAAAGCCCTCACGCAGGGTGGCGCGCAAGGCCAATGGCATCGTCAAAGGGGCGCGCATCGTGCGCGAAAGTGGCCTAGGTTCCTGCATCAAGATTCAAAAGAAGAAGAAAAAGGCATGAACGTGGAACGCGAACTCTTGGAGCGCATTGCGGAAGCTTTAGAGCGCTTAGCCCCAGCGCCTGCGCCCTTGCCGAGCCCTGACGGCCATGAGGTCTTTGTCTGGCGCGGCAATCAGATGCGGTTAAGCCCGGTTGCCCAACCCCGCCGCGTGCCACTGGATTTGATCCAAGGGGTCGAGACACAGAAAGGGCGGCTCCTATTGAATACGGAGCGCTTTGCCGCAGGTCATCCCGCCAATCATGCCATGCTGTGGGGCGCGCGTGGCACCGGCAAGAGTGCCTTGGTGAAGGCCGTCCACCATCAGGTATCCAAGCAATATCCCGGCCTGAAACTGGTCGAAATCGGCCGCACGGATCTGCAAAGCCTGCCCGATCTGGCCGACCGTTTGAGCGAGGCGGGTTGGCGAGCCCTCGTCTTCATCGACGACCTTTCGTTTGAAGGGGCCGATGAGACCTACAAGGCACTCAAAAGCGTGCTGGATGGCGGTGTTTCGGGCGCGATGGCCAATCTATTGGTCTATGTCACCTCTAATCGTCGTCATTTGATCAACCGCCCAGACGGCAATCAAGCTGAGTTCCGCCCTGAAGAGACGGTGGAAGAACAAGTGGCCTTGCCAGAGCGCTTTGGCCTATGGCTCGGCTTCCAAAGCTTGGACCAGGCGACTTGGCTGGCGATTGTGCACGGCTACGCCAAAGCTCTAAACCTCGCCCCAGAAGATCCAGAGCTCGACCGCTCCGCCCTACAATGGGCCGCCCAACGCGGTGCCCGCTCTGGCCGCAGTGCGTGGCAATTTGTGATTGATCGGGCTGGACAATTAGGGCTGTCGATTGATCTGCAGGCTTAGCGACCATTAAGTCGGATTAGCGCTACCCGAAGCTAGAAACGGCACCGGATCAACTGGCTTTGTGGCGTGGCGTACTTGGAAGTGCAGGCGGGGGGATCGGGCGCGGCCGGTTTGGCCTACTTCGCCGATAACTTGTCCG
>JBEIEG010000388.1:0-2180 GCA_040383035.1 Hyphomonadaceae bacterium
GGAAATGGCGCAAACACGTGGCGTTCAAAAAGGGTGCGAGCCCGCGCATCCAAGATTTCTGCGAGGGCAGATTTGGATGGCGCGATGCGGTAGAGCGTGCCAACCGCGATGTTGGCAGCGGCGGCCAGTTCGGGCAATGAGACGCTGTCGAGGCTATCACCCAGTGCTACCGATGCACGTAAGAGCCGATCTTCGATGGCAGATATCGGTTCCGGGGAACGTCTTTTGGACATGGCCACCCCTAAATGAAAAAATATTCGATGGCCTGGTTTGTCTTGGTGATCAAGCCATCGTTCTGAGTAGCATGAGGGTGGCCGTGCTGAGGAGCAGGACCCCGACGACTGCAGAGAACAAGCGTGCAAAGCGGGCTTGCGCAAACTGGCGGGACATCAGCCCGCCTGCCAGCGCAAACATGGACATGGTCACTGTGTCAAATAACACGGTTCCTGCAGCAAACATGGCAAGTTGCGGCACGGTGTCACGTTGTGGATCAATGAAGGGTGGCAAGACGGCGGTGAAGAAGAGTAAGGCCTTTGGATTGCTGATTTGCACTAGAAACCCATCTCTGAACGGATTGCTGCCTGCCGCTTGGCCGGCGAGCTGAAAGCCTTGTGTTTCTTTGGAGAGTGCTGCCCGCAACGCCTTAAAGCCCAGCCATGCCAGATAAAGCCCGCCCAAAATAGCCAGCATCGAAAATGCCGACGGATAAAGCCGCATCAGCACGCCTAAGCCCAAAGCGGCAAAGACAAACCAAACTAATGAAGCAACATTCATTCCAAACACCCCCCACAGGCCAGCGCGCGGGCCTTGGGCTAGCCCCGTTGCCAATGCAAACAAGTTTGCAGGGCCGGGCGTTGCGGCCATCCCTGCCATGATCAGCAGGAAAGAGGCATAAGCGTGAGGGTCAACGGGTAGGTGGTCTAGGTCAATCAATTGTCAGTCCGTTCCCCGAATAGCGTGTCGAGGCGATTGGGTAGCGTGTCTGCCAAGCCATCGAGCGGGCCGGAAGAGAGTAAGAGGACAACTTCGTCGCCCTTAAGATTAGCTGGCATATGGTTGAGAAACGCCTGCGTGTCTTCAATGCCTTGGGCCGAAACCCCTGCAGCATCCACCCGGGCGAGAATGTCTGACAGGGTCAATTGGCTTTGGCTTGCTGCACCAATTTGGGGTGGCGGTAGAATATGGACCTGATCACAGCCTTCAAAGACGTGATCATACCAGCTCAGGGCATCTTGATTCCGCCACGAAAAGGTATGGGGTTCGAAAATCACAACCAAGGGCCGGCTCGGGAAATGCAGGCGGATCGCGTCGATTGCCGACCGGGCCTTTTCATAAGAAGACCCAAAGCCTTCATAGGCTGGGACGGTGGAGGTGCGGGTCTTCTTATCGAGCCGCCGCGCAACCCCTCGAAAGGCGCGCACAGCGGCTTGGATTTGGGTCGGGGACATCAATCCGCGCTCCAGCACAAAGGCGCTGCCCCCAATGAGGTTCTCAATATTGTGGAGTCCGAGCAATTCAGTTTCCAGCGGGATTCTGCTGCCACCGGGGCAAACAAGGTCAAAGCACGTGACTTCGCCAATCGCGATGTTTTCTGCAAAATAGCCGGGGTTTGGCTTCAATCCGTACCAGACGGCGGGTCTGTCACCGATAAGGCGGCGGACAGGTTCATACGTGTGACAGGCGATGAGAAGGCCTTCGGGGGGCAAGGCGGCAAATAACTTTGTAAAGGGGGCTTCATAGGTCTCCATCGTTGGGAACATATTGATATGGTCGTGCACGATGGAAGAAATCAAAATGTGGCTGGGGTTATAGAGCTCGAACTTGCTGCGCCGATCTTGCAGGCTGACGATGTATTCGTCGCCTTCCATGACAAAGAGCGGGCCTGTTCCGGCGTGGCCGGTTTTGGGCAAGTCGAGCGGGATCGCTCCGATGAACCAGCCCGGATCTTGGGCAGGGTGTCGCTGTATGAAGGCGAGCAGTGCCGTCAACGTGCTTGTGCCTAAGCTGCCGGCCACGATCAGGTTTTCGAGGTCTTGTGTGAATTGGCCAAGATAAGTTGCGAAATTATAGCAGGGCACGCCGCGCGCCTGTAGTTCAGCCAATTCCGAATTTGTTGCAGGGTCCATCTTGGCCGTCGTGCCCACGACAGCGACGTCGATTTTCTCTGGTAGATTGGCCAC
>JBEIEG010000389.1:0-2173 GCA_040383035.1 Hyphomonadaceae bacterium
ACATCGGCATACAAGCCAATCAAACCCATCTCCATCTCATCGCTACCGCCTTCAATCTAAGGCGCGCTATAGCTCTGACCCCATAGTAGGCCCAGCACCCATCTATCAAGCGCAATACGACACAAATACACCCCACCAACAGGTCCCAATCCCGCATGCAAAAATCCAGTTCTCGCCACTAAATCGTCAACTAGGCCGCTTTCGCAGAGGTCACATTTATGGGGTATCGGCGTATACGCCGATGTGTCCCGAAGGGACTGAAGGGGTATCTCCCTCCCCCTCACAACCCCTTATAAAACAAAATCTTCGTCGGCTCGCCCGGTTTTACATCAAGGCCTGCGACCACAAAGCCGGCTTTGAGATTGAGGATGGCCATGGCTTGGTTGGGTTGGCGGGTGGCGGTCTCTAACCCGCAAAAGCCTGCCTCTTTCGCCCATGCATGTTGCACTTCCATCAAAGCGGCGGCGATGCCCTGCCCGCGTGCTTCTGGCGCGACGCCACCCATCCAGGAGTTAAACACGCCGCGATTACGCTCATAGCCCAGCTTGAGGCCGATCAACTTGCCATCAACGTTCAAAGCAACATGGGCGGAAAGGCTGCGCCGCCCCGCCAGTTTCTCAGCAAAGTTCGACCAGTCATCGGGTAGTACCACATCCAGGAAGGCCGCCAAATCATCTGCCTGCGCAATACAGCGCGGGCCATCCCAATGTTCAATCCTATCGACTTGCATCATTTCAAATCCCCACCTCGACATGGCCTAACGAGCGCGTTAGACCTGCCCTCTAAAATCAATATGAGGGAGCCCTTAGCATGACCAAGACCACCACATTTGCCACGATTGCAGACCTTGCCGGCCAAGAAGTTGGCGCCTCAGACTGGCTGCTGATCGATCAAGACCGCGTCAATCTGTTTGCCGACGCAACTGGCGATCATCAATGGATCCATGTCGATGTGCCCCGCGCCACCGCGGAAATGGGTGGCCCGATTGCTCATGGATTTTTGACTCTGTCGTTGATTCCATTTTTGGGCAAAGACATCTTGAAAGTCGAAGGCGTCAGCCGCGGCATCAATTATGGCCTCAACAAAGTTCGTTTCACCAATATGGTCCGCGTTGGCTCGAAAGTCCGCGCCGTCCAAAAGCTGTTGAGCGTCGAGCCTAAGTCGGGCGGCTTGATGCTGACCAGCGAAGTGACGATTGAAATCGAAGGTGAAGCGCGCCCTGCATGCGTGGCTGAAACCGTCAGCATGTTATTCGCTTAATCGATTAAGGACTTACGATGTCTCGCATTGAAGCCCGCCTGCAGGAACTCGGCATCACTTTGCCAAACCCACCTGCTCCGGTGGCCAGCTATGTGCCGTTCACGCGCGTGGGCGGCTTGGTCCATATCTCGGGCCAAGTCTCGCGCGCGGCCGATGGCGATCATTTGGGTCGGCTGGGTGGCGATTTGACCTTGGAGCAGGGTCAAGCTGCTGCCCGTGTCTGTGGTCTTAACTTGCTTGCGCAATTGAAGGCCTCCTGTGACGGTGACTTGGACCGGCTGGTGCAAGTGGTGAAGCTCAACGGCTTTGTGAATGTGACGCCAGACTTCAATCCCATCCCGCAAGTGATGAACGGCTGTTCGGACCTGATGGTGGAAGTCTTAGGTGACGCAGGCAAGCATGCCCGCTCTGCCGTGGGCGTTGCTAATCTGCCGATGGGTTTTGCCGTAGAAGTTGACGGCGTGTTCGAAATCGCCTGAGCCTAAGACCTATTTTGGCCAGCGGCGTGCCTCAGTGATGGGGTGCCCTGCTGGCCAATAATTCTGCCCGCACCCGGAGGGACTTTCGGGCATAAGATATCTCAATCAAGAACGAGATCAGCCCGCCAATTAGCGAGGCCATGGTGGCGATAAACAAAATCGCCACAACGCGCGACAGATCAATCGCAATCAACTCCACCGAAAACAATGCAACGATCAACAGGCAGACCAAGAGGATCGCCATCGTCGACAACATGATGGCATTGTGAATCCAATTCATGCGCTGATCGAGCACCCTCAATTCCGTCAAATGCCGATTGGAGTGGCGACCAGAACCCATCGGTGAATCAAGGTCTTGTTCGATAACTCGGCCACGATCAACCACGCGCGCCAAGCGCGATGTCAGAACGTTTAACAAGGTGCCAATGCCTGCG
>JBEIEG010000390.1:0-2169 GCA_040383035.1 Hyphomonadaceae bacterium
AGGCTTGTCAGATCTTATTGTTTAGGGAAAATGGTGCCGGTTGCAGGAATCGAACCCGCGACCGTCCGATTACAAATCGGGCGCTCTACCTGCTGAGCTAAACCGGCATCGGGGGTGTCTCTAAACGTTATGGACAACGTTTTGCAAGGGAGAAGCGCAATGAATGATCAGGCAAAACACAGCGTAAGCCGCAGGGCGGCCTTGCAGCACGCCGCAATCCCGGCTGCTTTATTCGTCGCACCTCAGCTTGCCAGCGCATCGGCACCGGCCATCCAAGCCACAAAAACGAAGACCTTTGTTCTTGTTCATGGCACATGGCATGGCGGCTGGGTTTGGCGGCAAGTGGCGGATAGACTGCAGGCACTGGGACATCGTGTGTTAGCTCCGACCGCAACAGGCTGCGGAGAGCGCGCTCATCTGATCCGGCCCGATACGAATCTATCGACCCATGTGCAGGACGTCTGCGCCGTGATCGAAGCCGAAGACGCCGAAGATGTGATCCTGATTGGGCATTCGTTTGGTGGGCTTACGATCACAGGCGTTGCCGACCGACTGGGTAACCGGGTTGCCCATATTGCTTTCTATGACGCGTTCATCCCCACCCGCACCCGCCCAGCGTGGGTAATGCAAGAAGCCGATGGGTCTTGGCCCAAATGGTGGAAAGATCGGCAGGCGCATTTCATCGACGGCTACAAGATGAATTTCTTCGATCACTATCCAATCAAAATGCTGGTGCCAGAGGACGATACCGTCAATATCGCCTTGTTAAAGCGTAAATTGACGTGGCACCCAGCGGGTCAATGGACAGAGCCGGTTAGCTTTGCCAACGGCGGTTGGGAAGATCGACCGCGCACCTATATTCACACAACTCTGCAAACCTTTGCCCCTTCTTCACAAGCCATGTGGGGGCCAGGCCGGGAGGCTGGATGGCGCTGGCTGGATGTGCCGACATCGCGCAACGGCATGTTAACCCACCCCGATGTGCTCGCTGCCTGCTTTGCCAGCTTGGGCTGATCTTTAAGGACATTTCGCAGGACTTTACCGCCTTCGCGCATTGCGCCAAAGCCCACTCCAGCCTAGTAAAATCAGATTCGATTGCCTTGCCGTGATAGCGCGGGTGGCAGCTCAAAGAGTCGTTTCAAGAGGGCACACATGGCCGACAGTGCAGTGTCAGCAGTCAACCAAGCCGGTTCGGGCGTTCAGCAGACCTTGGTCTCGAATGCTTTTCTGCTCGACTTTCTTCCCATCGTGATCTTTCTGGTGATCGCTGCAGGCCTTGGTTGCGCCTTCATGCTGGCTTCGTGGGTGTTGGCACCTTCTAGCCCCGACCCTGAAAAAGTGTCGACTTATGAGTGCGGCTTCAATGCGTTTGACGATGCGCGCATGAAGTTTGATGTAAAATTCTATCTGGTTTCGATCCTCTTCATTCTGTTTGATCTCGAAATCGCTTTCCTGTTCCCGTGGGTATTGGCACTCGATGACATCGGACCCTTCGGCTATTGGTCGATGATGAGCTTCCTTGGTATCTTGTTGGTCGGCTTTATCTATGAGTGGAAGAAAGGTGCTTTGGAATGGAACTAAAGCTTCCCCCACGCGCGGGCGTTGTCCCCGCCACACTCGATAACATCGGTCCCGTTATTCCTAACGATCCATATTTTTCAGGGTTGTCGGATGAATTGGCCGACAAGGGCTTTGTGGTTGCCGCTGCGGATGATCTCATAACGTGGGCGCGCACTGGCTCGCTGATGTGGATGACTTTTGGCCTTGCCTGCTGTGCGGTTGAGATGATGCAGGCCGCCATGCCGCGCTATGACATGGAGCGCTTTGGCTTCGCGCCCCGCGCCAGCCCGCGGCAGTCTGACGTGATGATTGTTGCAGGTACCTTGACCAACAAAATGGCCCCGGCTTTGCGTAAGGTCTATGACCAAATGCCAAACCCACGCTATGTGATCTCCATGGGCTCGTGTGCCAATGGCGGTGGTTATTATCACTATAGCTATGCCGTCGTGCGTGGCTGTGATCGTATCGTGCCCGTCGATATCTATGTACCGGGCTGCCCGCCAACAGCGGAAGCTTTGATGTATGGCATTTTGCAATTGCAGAAGAAAATCCGTCGTGAAGGAACGATCGAACGATGAGCGCTTTGGCTGAGTTGCAAGAGCGCCTGAC
>JBEIEG010000391.1:0-2118 GCA_040383035.1 Hyphomonadaceae bacterium
AATCACACCAGATGCGGGCGACGCGGCGGACTGGATCAAGGCCAAACTCGCGACCCGCGCCAAAGACGCGCTGACCGTGATCTATCACTCGGTCTTCTTTCAGTATCCGCCTCAGAGCGTGCGCGATGCCATCACGCACGCCATCGAGACCGAAGGGGCACGCGCCACAGCGGAGGCACCGTTAGCTTGGCTGCGCTTTGAACCCGGTGGGATTCTGGGCCATGCCCAAAAGGGTCCCAGCATGATCTTGGAACTGATCGAATGGCCGTCCGGGCAAAGGCGCGTGCTAGCCGATCTGGATTCCCATGGCCGCTTTCTCCAGTGGCACGGGGCCTAACCGACTTTGCCCTCAATAATGGGGTGGTTTCTGATCGGGGGGCGGAGGTTCGGAGCTGTCATGTTGGCGTTGCGCTTCACGCTCCAGCATCAATTCCAGCCGACGATTTAGGCGCTTGATCTCATCAGCTTGTTGATGCGACAGATCAGACAACTCTTCGACGGTGCGCATCAAATGCATCACGTGAACTTCTAAGGCCTCAACGCGTTCATTCATAACCCATGCCCTCTTTGTGCCACGCTCTTAACGCAAGACTACGGAACAGGTGACATTATTGTCAGCGCGTTCAGACTTGTTTCTTGTTATATCGCAGACCATGTTCCAGCCACGTCTTTAGGAAAGTAGAATTCATGCGCCTAGCCCTGACTTTGACCCTGACCGCCTTCAGCTTTTTGTCCTCAGCTGCCTTGGCCCAAACCCCGACGGCCCCAGTTGTACCAGCCACAGCCGCGACACCGGCTGCACCGGCCTTTACCCAAGCTGCCCTGCCTTATGCTTTTGGCGCGCTGGAGCCCATCGTCGATGAGGCGACCATGCGCATCCATTTTGAACGCCACCATGGCGCGCAAGTCGCAGGCCTCAATGCTGCCATTGTGGCCACGCCGGCCTATGCGGGGAAAAGCCTCGAGGCGCTTTTGGCCACTGCCTCAACGGCCCCAGCGGCCATTCGCAACAATGCAGGCGGGCATTGGAACCACAGCTTCTATTGGAAGATTATGGCCCCCTTAGGCACAGGCGGCGCGCCCTCACCAGAGCTGGCCGCCGCGATCAACCGTGACTTTGGCTCGCTTGATGCCTTCAAGACCCAATTCCGTGCCACTTCCATGGGGCGTTTTGGATCGGGTTGGTCCTGGCTGATCATCAAACCAGACGGGAAGTTGGCTGTCGGCTCCACCCCTAATCAGGACAACCCGCTGATGGATGTCGGTGATTTCCGCGGCAAGCCCATCCTTGGCAATGACGTGTGGGAGCATGCTTATTATCTGAAGTATCAGAACAAGCGCGCCGACTATGTCGATGCTTGGTGGAGCGTGATTAACTGGAACCACGTTTCCAAGCTTTATGCTGAGGCGGTGAAGCAATAGGTCCGGCAACATCGATTCCGGCTTTTCTATCTGGAAGGCCTATGGTTTTGGGACCAGAGGGTCACCAAAACCATGTCAAGACGACTAGCTAAAAACCTGCCCGCTACCCCGCCGGCAGCACGATCACATAATGCTTTTCCATGTCTTCGAGCACCTCCCAAACGCCTTCAAATCCGTTTGAGATCACGAAGCTGTCGCCAGTTTGAACCTCGATGACGTCGCCGTTCGATGCTATAAGACGGGCACGGCCCTTGGTGATGTGGCAATATTCCATCTCGTCATAGACTACCCGCCACGAACCCCGCGACGCGTGCCAGACGCCTGCGAAGACGCGACTGTCGCCGCTCTCATACAGGTTCTGTGTGCCGCCCGTGGCCCCGGCGACCACAACCCGGTCGGGCTCTGGTTGCCAAGGCTCAAAAGCCTCTTTGGAATCGCGAAAAAGGATGATCCGCATTAAGGCTTTGCTACAGGTGGCGCTGGAGGCGGAGGGGGCGTGACGCGTGCACCCAAATTCGCCTTCACATCGCGGGCGTCAAACGCCTCGGCCCGGTCAGCGGGCTTCGGGCCTTTACCCAAAATGATCTCGGCCGTAGCTTGAAAACGGGTGATTTCATCATTGTCAAACCGGTCGAAGAACGGGTCATAAAAGCCATTGGACCAGAACGGGTCATAATAGCTTACCCAGCCGTAGCG
>JBEIEG010000392.1:0-2086 GCA_040383035.1 Hyphomonadaceae bacterium
CAGGTAATCCGGGGATGAGCATGGCAGGTCCACAAGCACACGATAAGCGCCCTTTATCGCCACACCTGCAAGTCTGGCGTTGGCACGTGACGATGGCGACATCGATTTTTCACCGGGCATCGGGCGTCGCCCTCTATTTGGGCGCGATGGTCCTCACCGCTTGGGTGATGGCCTTAGCAAGCGGGCCTGAAGCCTATGGGGCCTATATGGCCTTTTTGATGAGCCCGCTGTGCCTCTTAATTCTTTTCGGCATTACAGCCGCGGCCTGCTATCATTTGGCCAATGGCATCCGTCACCTCGCATGGGATGCTGGTAAAGGGTTTGACCCGAAGGTGTCCACCGCCACAGGTTGGGCGACCATCATCGCTGGCGCCGTCGGGGCTGTTTTGGTTTTTACACTCGCGTTTTTGGCTTAGGAGGCAGACGATGACCCATTCATTACGTACGCCATTGTCTCGCGCCCGTGGCTTGGGTTCAGCCAAGCATGGCGTTGGCCATTTTATCCAGCAACGCGCGACCGCAATTTTCCTAACCGTCCTGTTGCCTTGGTTCGCTTTATCGGTCCTGCTGGGAACCGATGGCAGCTATGACAGCGTCATTGGCTGGATGAAGCACCCACTCAATGCTGCCGGGACTGCCCTTTTGGTTCTAACTGGTTTGTTCCACATGCGGCTCGGCATGCAGGTGGTGATCGAAGACTACATCACTGCGCCTGTTGCACGCACTGTATCTTTGCTCGCCAACACGGCCATCCCCGCTATCTTAGCAGTCATCGCGATCCTTTCGGTCGCAAAAGTATTCGTTGGAGCTTAAGCCCATGACGGCGGACTATCAGTGGAATGACCATACTTTCGATGTTGTTGTTGTCGGTGCTGGCGGCTCTGGTCTGCGCGCCGCTTTAGGTTCGGCCCAAGCCGGCTTGAAGACAGCTTGTATCTCGAAGGTCTTCCCAACCCGGTCGCACACCGTAGCGGCCCAAGGCGGCATCTCTGCAGCGCTGGGCAATATGGGCGAAGATGACTGGCGTTGGCATATGTTTGACACCGTGAAAGGTTCAGACTGGCTAGGCGACCAAGATTCCATTGAGTATCTGACCCGCAATGCGCCTGCAGCCGTCTATGAGCTCGAGCATTGGGGCGTGCCCTTCTCGCGCACCGACGATGGCAAAATCTACCAGCGGGCCTTCGGCGGCATGACCCGCAATTATGGTGAAGCGCCCGTCCAACGCACCTGTGCTGCAGCCGACCGCACCGGCCACGCGATTCTGCACACGCTTTATGGCAACTCGCTGAAATATGACGTTGAGTTCTTCATTGAGTATTTCGCCCTTGATCTGATCATGGACGAGACTGGTGCCTGCATCGGGGTGACCGCGTGGGAGCTAGCTACAGGCAAGCTGCACCGCTTCCGTGCCCAGCGCACAGTCCTGGCCACGGGCGGCTATGGTCGCGCCTACTTCAGCTGCACCAGCGCCCACACTTGTACCGGCGACGGCAATGCCATGGTATTGCGGGCTGGCCTGCCACTGCAGGATATGGAATTTGTGCAATTCCACCCAACCGGCATTTATGGCGCAGGCTGCCTGATCACCGAAGGTGCCCGCGGCGAAGGCGGCTATCTGACCAATTCAGAGGGTGAGCGCTTTATGGAGCGTTATGCACCGACTGTGAAGGATTTGGCCCCACGGGACATGGTTTCGCGCGCCATGACTATGGAAATTCGCGAAGGCCGCGGCGTCGGCCCTGGCAAGGACCACATCCACCTCCACCTCGACCATTTGGATCCAGCCATTCTGGCCCAGCGCCTACCCGGGATCTCGGAAAGCGCCAAAGTTTTTGCCGGCGTGGACGTCACTAAAGAGCCGATCCCAGTTCTGCCAACTGTTCATTATAATATGGGCGGCATCCCGACGAATTATCATGGCGAAGTGCTGACCAAGGTTGGTGGCGACCCCGACCAAGTTGTTCGTGGCCTTATGGCTGTTGGTGAAGCGGCTTGCGTGTCGGTCCATGGGGCCAATCGTTTGGGCTCTAATTCCTTGATCGACTTGGTCGTGTTTGGCCGCGCCGTTGGCCTGCGCTGTGGC
>JBEIEG010000393.1:0-2079 GCA_040383035.1 Hyphomonadaceae bacterium
GCCCTTGGACGGCATGCGCCGGACGATTGCGCGCCGCATGACTGAAAGCTTCCGCGATGTGCCGCATTTCCCGCTCAACATTGATCTGGAAATCGACAAATTGTTGGAATTGCGCAAACAGCTGAATCAAGTTGGGGCCGCTCAAAATGCTAAAGTGTCGGTCAATGATCTGGTGATTAAAGCCGCTGCTTTGGCCTGTAAGCGCGTACCAGCGGCAAACGCTTCTTATACCCCCGATGGCATTTTGATTCACCACAACGCAGATATTGCTGTGGCCGTGGCGATTGATGGCGGCTTGATCACGCCGGTGATCCGCAAAGCCGAGACCAAGGGCCTTGCCGCAATCTCGGACGAAATGAAGAGCTTGGCGGACAAGGCGCGCAACCGGAAACTCATGCCTGAGGATTATGCTGGCGGCACTTTCTCCATCTCCAATTTGGGGATGATGGGGATCAAAAGCTTCATGAGCATTATCAATGAGCCCCAAGGCTGCATCTTGTCCGTCGGGGCAGGGGAGCAGCGTCCCGTGGTCAAAAATGGCGCGCTGGCTATTGCGACCGTGATGAGCGTCACGCTGACCTGTGATCACCGGGTGGTGGATGGGGCGATTGGCTCTGCTTGGCTAGCCGCGTTCAAGAGCCTGATTGAAGAGCCTATCGGCCTGATGTTGTAAGGCAGGCTTAGCCTGCCTTACGGATTTCAGTTTTAGCCTAGACCTCGACGACTGGAGCGTCTGGTGCTTGGCGTTGGAAGGATTCCATGCCGTTCTCGCAACTGGCTTTGGCCTTATAGCCTTCATTGCCATCGGCAATGATGTTGCCATTTTTTGATTTGGCGCGCCAGTAATATTGGCCCTTGGATTCAAAGACCTCATACTTCAAGTCACCCTTGCGGCAGAGTTCAATGCCGTTGTCGCGAGACGCCTTTGATGAATAGCCTTCGCTTGAATCGGCTAGGATATTACCGTTGGTAGCTTTAAAGCGCCAGCGAAAACCATCTTTGGCTTCATAAGTCTCGAACTTTGACATGGTGCAAACTCCTCCCTTGGGCACGAATACTTGGATTGCTTCGGTGTATTCTTAGCGGATATGACACTGAGATCGCGAGCGGGGCAAGTGTTGTTTTGAAACATTTATTTAACCACGATCTCTGGAGGCGAATTAACCAATCTCAGCTAAGGTTAACTCACAAAAATCGGAGCGGAGATTCCGGATATGGGTTGGTTTGGATTTGGGGGGCCGCGCGGCCGCGGGCAGAAAAAGCCTGCGGTCCGCGTGCTGGGCCAAGAGCGCGAAAGCAATGAACGCGCCATTTTGGTGGATCGGCGTGGGCCAATTTCACGATTGCCAGACGTACGGCCGCGCCGCCGCGATTTTGACGACCCACGTCGCTAAATCACCGATGCAGTAACTGTTCGCTAGAGGATGACCCAAAGCCCAAAGCGGGTTAGAGGACGATCATGCTCGAACTGTTTCTCGCCGCCTTCGTCACCTTCTTTGTGGTGATCGACCCGCCAGGGGTCGCACCCATGTTTGCCACTTTGACCCAGCATACGTCGCGGGCGTGGCAGAGAAAGATGGCGTTTAAGTCGGTCGGCGTGGCGACGATTGTGCTCATCGGCTTTGCCTTTGGCGGACAATGGCTGTTGGGCAAATTACACGTCTCGCTCGACGCATTTCGCTTAGCAGGCGGCGTACTCTTGTTCCTGATCGCCGTCGACATGCTGTTTGAAAAGCGGACCGAACGACGTGAGGAGCGCAACGAAAAAGTTCTCGCCGAAGCTCAAAAGCATCCAGAGCGTTTTGAGGATGTGTCGGTATTCCCCCTTGCGATCCCGCTGATTTCAGGTCCTGGTGCGATTGCTTCCATCATGTTGTTGTTTGCTCAGTCGAAAGACTTTGCAGAACAGGGCATGGTTTTGGCGGGTGCTGGCGCGAACTTGCTTTTGTGCCTAATCGGTTTTCTGTTAGCCGGCCCTCTGACCAAAATCATGGGCGCGACAGTTGCTGCTATGATTACCCGCATTTTCGGCATTATTCTGGCCGCCTTAGCCGCACAGTTCATCGTCGATGGCGTAAA
>JBEIEG010000394.1:0-2059 GCA_040383035.1 Hyphomonadaceae bacterium
CAGGCGGTATTCTGATCCACGGCGGCCAAAACCGCTGCCTCGTCATTGATCGCAATCGGCAGTCCGGCAATCTCGAGGCCAGAATGCTTGGCCAAGGTGCGAGCGGCGCGGCGATAATGGGGATGCAAGCCGCCCGAGAAGACCACTTTGGTGCGCTTGGTGACGCGGGCCGCCATCACGACCGCTTCCGCACAAGCGGTGGAGCCATCATACATCGACGCATTGGCTACATCACAAGCCAGCAATCCTGCCACTTGGCTTTGGAATTCGAACAAAGTTTGCACCGTGCCTTGCGCCATTTCTGGCTGATAGGGGGTATAGGTAGTCAGAAATTCCGAGCGCTGGATCAAATGATCAACACTGGCTGGCACCGCATGGCGATAAGCCCCTGCCCCACAGAAAAACGGCACACTGCCCGCTGCCAAACTGGCATTTGACAGGCGCTGCATATGGCGCTCAACCGCCAACTCGCCTTGCGCAAATGGCAAGTTGTGGATTGGACCATCCAAGCGCGCAACTTCTGGAACATCGAGGAACAAATCTTCGATCGAAGCAACGCCAACTTTGGCGAGCATTTGCTCACGATCTGAAGGGGTAAGGGGCAAATATCGCATCAGGTTTTCTGACTTTCTTTTTGCATTTCAAGGGAAAGAAGCTGGTGGGAGGTGTGTGCGGACGCGCCAAATGTCTCCTGCACGGAATGGAAATCTGCCTGTGGCTTGCCTTGGTTGATCTTGCGTTTGGCAATCAACGCGGTCACTCGGATTTTTAGGCCGACAATCCCGCGCTCTAGGCTGGAGATATAATCGGCCGGCGCATCGTCAATGGTCCAAGGTTTAGTTCCAGTCGCTTCCATCTCATTTGTTGCAGGCTCTAAATAGGCCCGCATTGCGCGTGGATCGGTTTCGACATGTAAATGCCCGCGCGCCTCTGCCGCCAAATAGGCCCATGTAGGCACCACTTTGCCGTGAATCTGCTTCGACGGATAAAGCGAAGGGCTTACATAAGCATCGGCACCCCGGAAGACAGCCACACAAGGTCCACCAACAGCGGGAACAGCTTCATGGAAGGGATTGGCGCGCGCAACATGGCCAATAAGTTCGAAGGCATTGGCCGCTTCATCAAAACGAACAACCAAGGGCACATGCGCGATCATCGGCCCTTCTGGGCCGTTGACGCACAGAACCGCAAAAGGATGGGCTTTCACAAAAGCCCACGCTTCCTCTGGGTTGTCCACCTGATTGTGAACCGGCACATACATGAGACTTAAAGACCTGCCAGATAGGCGTCGTAAGCCGCGCGATCCATCAGGGCATCAAGCTCTGCCGGATCGGTCAGTTTCAGCTTGGTGAACCAGCCCGTGGTTTCAGCGGCTTCGTTCACCCCTTCTGGGGCTTCGGCCAAGGCTTCATTGACGTCAACGACTTCGCCCGAAACGGGTGCATAGACGTCAGATGCGGCTTTCACGCTTTCTACCACAGCCACTTCATCGCCTTGCGACACAATGCGCCCGACGTTTGGCAATTCAACGAACACGACATCGCCCAATTGTTCGGCGGCATAGGCGGTGATGCCACAGGTGGCGATGTCGCCAGAGACAGATACCCATTCGTGGTCTTTGGTATATTTGGTGGTCATGTTTCAGCCTTTCCGGTGGTAATTATGAGGAACAAAGGGCAAGGGCGCGACGACCCAGCGGCGAGGTTGATCGCGAACGATCAAATCTAATTCTGTGCCGACGGCAGCGAAGGCCAAATCGACATAACCCATGGCAATCGGCCCACCGACACTGGGGCCATAGCCGCCTGAGGTGACCATGCCGACTTTTTCACCGGCCAGATCGTGTATTTCAGCGCCTTCCCGTGCGGGTGCTTTATCCTTGGGCAATAGGCCGACGCGTTTGCGGGCAGGCTTTTCTGCAAGCTCTTTCAGAATGCGGGCAGCGCCTGGGAAGTCCGCCCGCTCTCGACGGATTCTTTGAATGGTCCAAGCAAGGCCTGCTTCAATCGGGCTCGTGGTTTCATCAAGATCGTGGCCATAAAGGCAAAGGCCAGCTTCC
>JBEIEG010000395.1:0-2049 GCA_040383035.1 Hyphomonadaceae bacterium
TGGTTGGTGGAAACCTCAAGACGTGGGGTGTGGGGGAATATGGCGGCGACGAGATCGCTATGGGCTCTCGCCTTGCAGAAGCCTTAGGCGTTCTACCGGGGGATTCGGTTCAGCTCATCTCTCCGCAAGGGGCGTCGACCCCCTTTGGCACCACCCCGCGCATCAAGGACTACACCGTCTCTGCAATCTTCGACATTGGCATGAGCGAGTATGACGCGACCTTTATCTATATGCCGATTGAGCAAGCCCAATTGTTTTTCTCCAAAGAAACCAGTTGGGACACGATTGAGCTGCGGATGCAGGACCCAGATAAAGCCGATGTACTGGCGCTAGAAGTCGCAAAATTCAGCCAAAACCGCTATGTAACCGACTGGCGGCAACAATCAGAAAGCCTCGTGTCTGCCCTGCAGATTGAGCGCAATGTGATGCGCTTGATCTTGATGTTGATTGTCGCGATTGCGGCGATGAACATCATCTCGGGCCTTGTCATGCTCGTAAAGAATAAGGGTCGTGACATCGCTATCCTGCGCACCATGGGGGCGTCGCGCGCCTCGATCATGCGGGTATTTATGATGTCGGGTGCCAGCGTAGGTATTTTGGCGACACTGGCCGGGGCCATAGGCGGCACGTTGTTCTGCTTGAATATTGGAACCATTCAAAAAGTGGTCGAGTTTGTGTTTGGTCCGGTTTTCAATGCCGATGTCTATTTCTTGAGCCAGATCCCCGCCAAAGTGGAATGGCATGAAGTGATCACGACGGCCTTGTTTGCGGCGATCGCAAGTGTTGTAGCCACCCTGCCACCGTCTTGGCGCGCCTCCAAGCTCGATCCGGTGGAGGCCTTGCGTTATGAGTAGCCCTGTTCTGCGCCTCACAGATTTGCGCCGGGTCTATCAGACCCGCGCGGGCGAGCTGGAAGTCCTCAGAGGGGCCAATCTGACCATTATGCCAGGCGAAATCGTCGCGCTGATTGGTCCGTCAGGCTCTGGTAAATCATCGCTTCTCCATGCGGCTGGCCTGTTAGAGGCCGCCCAAGGTGGTACGGTGGAGCTGGCTGGCATTGATGCAACAAAACTGCCCGACGCCGCACGCACGGCCCTGCGTCGCACCGCGCTGGGCTTTGTCTATCAATTTCACCATTTGCTGCCGGAGTTTAGCGCGGTCGACAATGTCGCCTTGCCGCAATGGATTGCAGGCGTGGGCCCAGCCGAGGCGCAAGCCCGGGCAGAGCAACTCTTGGATATGATGGGCCTAGCGGACCGCAAGCAGCATCAACCAGGTCAATTGTCGGGCGGCGAGCAGCAACGGGTGGCAATTGCGCGTGCACTTGCCAATCAACCCGCCCTTTTGATTGCGGATGAGCCCACCGGCAACCTCGATCCCGCCACTTCCAGCTTTGTGTTCGACACCTTCCGCAAAGCAACGCGGGAGGAGGGGACCTCTGCTCTGGTTGCAACGCATAACCTTGATTTAGCGCGGCAAATGGACCGCGTGTTCCGCATCGAAGGCGGCCTTTTGGTTCAGGACTAGAACCATCAGTCCTTGTTCCATCGTTCTGCAAAAAGCCTCTTGTCATGAGAACAAAACAAGAATAGAACGAACACAGAACAAAGTAGGTGTAACATGGCCCAGCTTCAAGACGCAGCCGCTTTCGCAGCAATTATCGCATTCACCCTCATGGCTTGGGGTTGGGGCGCTGTCATCGGTTGAGGATGGCTTCAAGATTTCTGTCGGCCAGGGCTGACAGAGCCTCAAGAGTCCTGTCAGACTAAGTACCTCTTTGGTGGTGATTCAGTCGACGGATTCAGGTGGCCCTATGGCAGATACTACTCTTTCAGGCGGCACGTTCTCTGGCAGTGATCAGAGTGCGGGGAGCGTCGCTTTGACGGGTGGGGCATCGCAAGCGGGAAAACCAGTATTGGCTGGTCCCGGATTTGTGCATTTGCGGGTTCGATCCGCCTATTCGCTGCTCGATGGCGCGATGACGGTCAAGAAGCTTGCGGGCTTTGCCGCCAAGGCGGGTTGTGTCGCTGTCGGTATCTCGGATCCGAA
>JBEIEG010000396.1:0-2048 GCA_040383035.1 Hyphomonadaceae bacterium
GGCAGCAGCCGCAAAGCCAACTATGGCGGCAACATTTTCAGTACCGCTGCGGGCCCCACGCTCCTGCCCGCCCCCGGCACGACCATTGAACACATCAATCCCGGGGGCTGCGATCAAAGCTCCAGCTCCCATAGGCCCCCCAATCTTATGCGACGAAACAACCAGCCAGTCTGCAAGCCCGGCGAAATGAGCGACTGAAACTTTACCCAATAGCTGGACAGCGTCACATAAGAGCGCACCCCCCGCCGCACGCACGCGGGTGGAAATCGCATTCAGCGGCTGAATTGTCCCCGTTTCATTATTGGCCCCTTGCGCAATCACAAGCGGTTGACCGCCTTGGACGTCTAGTTCTTGGCCTAACCAATCAACATCAAGAAGACCGCCCGGATTGACAGGGATTAGCTGTGCTTCCGGCCATAATTTGACGGCATAGGACCATACGGCATCATGTTCGACAGATGATACATAGACAGGTCCAAAGCCCATGGCCTTCGCGCTTTCCATCGCAAGATGCAACGCCTCGGTTGCCCCACTGGTGAAGGTCACGGCATCAGCCCCGCATTCAAGGATACGGGCTAAGGTCTCGCGCGCATCTTCTAGGACGCGCTTAGCGGCCCGGCCTTCGCCATGCACCGAGGAAGGGTTGCCGCCGAGATCAATTGCACGCAGCATCGCTTCGCGAGCCTCGGGTCGAAGCGGCGAAGTTGCATTATGATCTGCGTAAAGCCGATCCATTATTCAGCGGCCGCACTTCTATAGCGTGCGATCTCGTCGGCTTTGCCTTGCAGTTGACGCGCTAACACATCAGCCAAAGTCACTGCGCCCAAGAATTGGCTGATATGGCGCGACAGCTCGTCCCACAAATCATGTGTCATACAGCGCCGATTGCCACTCAGGCAGCCCGCCCGGGTATGGGCGTCGCAGCGCGTTACCTTTAAAGGCTCTTCCACCGCCTGCATGATCGCGCCAATCGAGATTTCCTCAGGCAATGAGGCCAAGCGATACCCGCCGCCCGGGCCACGCGCGCTTTCGACGAGACCGCGACGGCGGAGCCGGGCGAACAATTGTTCGAGATAGGACTGGCTGATTTCCTGCCGCTCAGCGATTTCGCCCAGATTGACAGATCGCGCCGCGGAGCCGGTTTCTGGGCTGTTCAGCGCCAAATCTACCATAGCCATCACGGCATAACGTCCCTTGGTCGACAATTCCATTTCGACAGTCCTTTCGGCGCTTTTTGGACACTTTGCAGCGCCATTGCGGAAAATCTTGGCTTTTTGATACAGGCCTATGATACGAGCCCGTTCCGGTCCTTTAATGGACCTAGTATTCCCGACCCCGTAGGTCAAGAATTAAACTGAGCATCATGGCAGAACTTATCCTTACTGGCGCCGCTGGGCGTCTTGAAGCCCGTTACAATCAAGCTGAATCGGAAAATGCGCCGATCGCTTTGATCCTTCACAATCACCCCAAAGCTGGCGGGTCGATGCAAGACCGCGTCACCGTCATGCTGCACAAATTGTTTGTTGAACGCGGTTTCTCCACGCTCCGCTTCAATTTCCGTGGCGTGGGTCGAAGCCAAGGCAATTTTGACAATGGTCAAGGCGAGCTTTCTGATGCGGCCAGTGCGCTGGATTGGTTGCAAGGCCAGAATCCAGTGGCCCCGGTTACGTGGGTAGCCGGCTATTCTTTTGGTTCTTACATTGCCCTGCAGCTCTTGATGCGTCGTCCTGAAATTGATGGCTTCATCACCGTTGCAACCCCTGCCAACCACTATGACCTGTCGTTCCTAGCGCCCTGCCCTTCATCAGGCATGATGTTCTACGGCTCCAACGATCAAGTTTCGCCGCCAGCTGACCTTGAACGCTCTGCCTCTAAGATTCGTACCCAAAAGGGCGAATTGGTTGAGTGGGAGATGATCGAAGGGGCTGACCATTTCTACCGCAATGAACTCGACCTCTTGCGCGATCGGGCAGCCACCTATCTCGACCGTCGCTTGGCCGAGCAGCGCAAAATTGCGCCACCGCCTCGCCGATAGTAACAAACAGTCA
>JBEIEG010000397.1:0-2037 GCA_040383035.1 Hyphomonadaceae bacterium
CTTTTGCAATTTGCTAATCCTTGGCCAGCCCATGCGGGCTCCAGCTCAGTCACCCATACAAAGCACGCCCATCACGAAACAGATGGGGCTTCTTGAGTATGAGCGACGCAGTCACATTGATAAGCCCCACCACCGAGGCGCGCCCTGTTCTGCGGGAGCGAGGCCAGCGGGAAGTGTTTTGCGGGCTTACTGGGATAGTTTGGCTGCACCGTAAAATTCAAGACGCGTTTTTCTTGGTTGTTGGCTCGCGGACCTGCGCGCATTTGATCCAATCCGCCGCTGGTGTGATGGTTTTTGCTGAACCCCGCTTTGCTACCGCTATTATGGAAGAGCGGGATTTGGCCGGTCTTGTGGATGCGAACGAGGAACTTGACCGAGTGGTGGACAGGCTTCTGTCGCGTCGCCCCGACATCAAATTGCTATTCTTGGTCGGCTCCTGCCCTTCAGAAGTCATCAAACTGGATTTGTCGCGCGCAGCAGAGCGACTGACGCAGAAGCACAGCCCTTCGGTCCGTGTGTTGAATTATTCAGGCAGCGGCATTGAGACGACGTTCACGCAAGGCGAAGACGCATGCTTGGTGGCGATGATCCCAGAAGCACCGATGGCCTCCGAAGAAGCGCCTGCCTCACTCTTGGTCGTCGGCACCTTGCCCGATATTGTGGAGGACCAATTCGCCCGTCTGTTTAATCAGTTAGGCATTGGTCCGGTTGCTTTCTTTCCGCCACGCAATTCGCAATCCATTCCTGCGATTGGGCCAAATACCAAATTTCTGTTGGCCCAGCCCTTTTTGGGCGAGACGGCCCGCGCTTTGATCGAACGCGGCGCGCAACATCTGCCTGCACTGTTTCCGTTCGGCGCAGAAGGCACAACTCATTGGCTGAAAGCTGCTGCCGACGCTTTTGGCATTCCAGAGCTTCATTTCCTGGCGGTGGTCGCACCAGGGCGTGAGCGGGCCAAGCGTGCGCTGGAAGCGCAGAAAGAGCATTTGGCAGGCAAGAGCATCTTCTTCTTCCCAGACTCACAAATGGAACCCAGCCTCGCGCGCTTCCTGTCGCGCGAACTGGATATGAAGCTGATTGAAGTCGGCACGCCCTACCTCAATCGCCAGCTCCTAAGTGCGGAAATGGACTATCTGCCCGAGACCGTCACTTTGAGTGAAGGGCAAGATGTTGATCGCCAGCTCGATCGGTGTCGTGCGGCAAAGCCAGACTTGGTTGTCTGCGGCATGGGCCTCGCCAATCCGCTCGAAATGGAAGGCATCTCGACCAAATGGTCGATCGAGCTCGTCTTCTCACCGGTCCATGGTTTTGATTGCGCTGGTGACTTAGCCGGCCTCTTCGCACGCCCCTTGTATCGCCGCTCCGTGTTGAAAGTTTAGTCCCATGCAGTTGACGGTTTGGACATATGAAGGACCACCTCATGTCGGGGCGATGCGCATCGCGACTGCCATGAAGGGCGTCCACTTTGTCTTGCACGCACCGCAAGGCGACACCTATGCCGACCTTCTGTTCACGATGATCGAGCGCCGGGGCGCGCGTCCACCGGTGACTTACACCACGTTCCAAGCGCGTGACCTCGGCACCGATACCGCTGAAATCTTCAAAACAGCCGCGCGCGACGCTTTTGAGCGCTTCGATCCCGATCTTATGCTGGTGGGTGCCTCGTGCACCGCCGAATTGATCCAAGACGATCCAGGCGGCTTGGCGCGCGCGTTGAACTTGCCTGTGCCCACCATCACGCTCGAACTGCCTTCCTATCAAAAGAAGGAAAATTGGGGCGCTTCAGAGACTTTTTATCAAATCGTCCGCGGTTTGGCGACAGAAGCTCCGGCCCCAAAGCCTGAAGGCGCAAAGCCAAGCTGCAACATCTTGGGCGCAACGGCATTGGGCTTCCGGCACCGCGATGACGTGATTGAGATCACGCGCCTGCTCAATCAAATGGGAATTGACGTGAACGTCGCTGCCCCGATGGGTGCCACGGCAGACGATATCCGTCGCTTGCCCCAAGCCGACTTCAACGTCGTCCTCTATCCTGAA
>JBEIEG010000398.1:0-2024 GCA_040383035.1 Hyphomonadaceae bacterium
CTGGTCCCGCTTAGCCGCCAGAACCAAATCGTCCAGCGCGCGCCGCCCCAATTCATCAATAGCCGCAAAGGGCTCGTCAAGCAGTAAGGCCGACGGTTCGTTGACCAAAGCGCGTGCCAAAGCCACCCGCATCCGCATGCCGCCAGAGAGCGTCCTCGGAAAAGCGGCCGAAAAAGTAGCTAGGCCAACCTGCTTCAAGGCCTTTTGCGCGCGGCCCTGACGCTCAACCTTGTCAACACCGGCCAGCGCTAGTGGTAAAGCGACATTGTCCTGCGCCGTCGCCCAATTCATCAGATTTGGCTCTTGAAATACCACACCAGGAATATCCGAGCCACCAGCGGCATCGGCCTGAACCGCCCCGCTTGCTACCGCCTGTAAGCCTGCGAGCGCAGCCAGCAGCGTACTTTTCCCACATCCTGACGGCCCTAACAGCACCACACACTCACCCGCCCGAACACTTAAGTCGATCGGTCCCAGCGCCTCTAAGGAACCAAACCGCACGCAGGCCTGCTTCGCGCTCAAACGGATGGGGGGGTCAGTCGGCATCAAGACTTCTGTGGCAAAAAGCTGAGATCAATGCCCGACGCCCAATTCAAATCAGCGGGATAAACACCTGCAGCAATCATGATGTCGAAGAAGCTTTTCCAGCGGTCGAGGCTCATAGTGCCAATCTCCCCGTCTGGGGTTTCAACAATGCCATAGGACAACAGCTTCTCGCGGGCTTGGCTCAACAGATCGGCCGACATGTCAGGATTATCCTTGGTAATCAGCGCATCGCCGGGGGCAGGATCACCACGAAGATAGTCTTTCCAGCCAGCAATGGTGGCTTCAACGAAGCCTTTCACCGCCTCTGGATGGGCCGCGATAAAAGCGTCTGACACCAAGGTCATCGCGGCATAGCCCGGGTATCCAGAATCCGCGAGCAAATAGACTTGCGGGTCAATTTTGCCTTGTGTCTTCAAGGTGTAGGGCTCGCTGGTTACATAGCCTTGCTGGATCGAACTAGGATCCGCCAAAAAGGGCGCAGAGTTAAAAGTGTATTTGCGGACTTGATCGTCGGTGAAGCCATATTTGGCCTTAAGCCATGGCCAGAAAGCATTGATCGACGCATCTGCCAATAGGATGGGTTTGCCCTTCATATCAGCCAATGACTTTATATCGGCGCGCGGGTGGGTGATCAGGACTTGTGGGTCCTTTTGAAACGACGCCATGACCGCCTTCGCCTTCGCGCCAGCTTGGACCATGCTGAGCACGATGGGGGCATTAGATCCCAAGCCCATTTCAATCGCGTTCGCGGCCAGCAATTGTGGCACGTTCACGCTTGGCCCACCCTGAATCAAGGTGACGTCTAGGCCTTTGTCAGCATAGAAGCCCTTGGCAACGGCTTGGTAGAAGCCGCCTTGTTCGGCTTGCGCCCGCCAGTCTGTGGCGAAGCGGATGCGCACACGGCCGGCTTTCTCTGCGGGCTTTTCTGGACCGCAGGCGGATAGGGCTAATGGTGTAGCCAAACTGGCTGCAAGAAGGGTGCGACGCGAAATCAAGCCAAGTCTCCTATGACGATGTCTCTATCATAGTGCAGCGAGACGTTCTGGCGAGACCCTTCGCAGGCGTAATTGGAAATTACACTGCCTTAAAAGGCGCAGGCGTCCCCGGTGACGATGATTGAAACCGTTTTGACAAGGATTCGGGCTTCCATCGCTAGCGACCAGCGCTCAATATATACTAGATCCAAGCGGATGCGCCGGCTCATTTTGTCCAGAGTTTCCGTGGGACCGCGCGCGCCGTTGCACTGGGCGAGGCCGGTTATCCCCGGCTTTGCCCGAAATCGATCACGATAGTCTGGCAAAAGAGCCCCGTAATAATGATCATGGGCAACCGCATGAGGGCGTGGCCCAACAATCGACATGTCGCCAATTAGGACATTCCACAATTGCGGCAACTCATCCAAACTGGAACGACGAAGGAACGAGCCGACCCGCGTGATACGGCTGTCTCCACGGCAGGCCTGCACAACCCGGCTACCA
>JBEIEG010000399.1:0-1988 GCA_040383035.1 Hyphomonadaceae bacterium
ATCGATGGGTAGATCAAGAAATGGCCCGCTTGCTGATGGTCCAATTTTGATTTGGCCCTGCCAATTCGGCGCGGTTTCTAGTCCAAGCGGTTTTGTCAGGAGGTCAAGATCAATCACTAGGTTCGCGGACCGCGTTTCTCCGATGTTCAGCACCAGTTTTTCAAAGCTTACGAGCGCGAACAATGGCTCTTGCCCAAGTTCGGCCTTGACCTCAGCATAGGCTTGAACGACGATCGTAGAGCGCCGATCAGAAGTGTTGGAGGTAACGACTTCCACTTGTAACGGTTCGTTCGGTTTACTGGTCAACAAATGTGCCGAAGTGATCCGTGCGTCGCCATAGCTTAGCCCGAAACCGAAAGGTGCGAGCGCCTCAATCGCATGGGCTCGAAATCCCCGGTATCCGATATGAATGCCCTCTGAATAGAGCATTTTGCCATTCTCGCCCGGATAGCTGGCCATCGCAGGGTGATTTGTCAGTTTAATCGGCCATGTAAATGGCAACCTGCCACCAGGATCTGACTTTCCAGTCAGGACATCTCCAAGTGCATTTCCCATTTCCTGCCCAGCAAACCAAGTTACCAAAACACTATTCGCTTTCAGATACCAGGGCATTTCCGTCGCCGAACCGATGTTCATCACCACGACAGTATTTGGGCATGCGTTAAGCACGGCTTCAGCAAGGTCATCCTGTTCACCAGGTAAGCCGTGCCAGGCGCGGTCTGTGCCTTCAGTTTCCCAATCCGCGTTGGAGCCGAGGACTAGGATTGTTACGTCTGATCGCGCGGCTAGTTCTGCGGCATCGGCAATCGAGTTTTTTGACAACGGGGGTTCTATGCCGAATTGTACCCCGGCAATTAGCGCTGCAATCGGGCGTTCATACTCGACGCGGAGACGATATTTTCTCCCGGGATCTAAATGCACCTCTGCGCGAACCTCGTCGCTTCCGAAAGTGTAAAAGCTATGTCCGCGCTTCCAGTTCGTCCAATTGTCAATGATTACGCGTCCATCGATCATCAGTCTTGCTTTACCAGCGCTCATAAAGCCAATCGTATGAAGCCCGGCAACGTCGGGTTTATAGTCCCCTTCCAAGACTATGCCTCCGGGCTCTGATGAACCTGAGCCGAAGGCGTCCAGTAATTTCAATAAGCTTGTTGGCAAATAGTCGACTTCAAGCGGTTCTCCCTCGAAACGGCTATTGGGATAGACCCGCCGTTCAAAGCCGGGTCTTTTGCCAGAATCACAGCTAACGTGCTCTGGGCCTATCACGGGAGTATATTTATTGTTGCGGCAGCCTTTCGCATATTCGAAGGTTGCACGCGGAAAAGCTGCGCGAAGGCCATCTAGAGGATGCACGGCGGGATGGCTATTCAAGGACGAGCTGCCCCCTCCCATTATCTGCCCTCGAGCCGCATTAGGGCCGATGACAGCGATGCGCCCGGCAAAATCTGGGTCGAGTGGCAAAAGTCTTTGCTCATTCTTCAGCAAGACCATTCCATCAGCGGCGGCGCGTCTGACCAGCTCGCGCTTCCACGGCGCATCCAAGCCTTTTTCGGGACCATGCGAGTAAGCCCGCTGGGCAGTGGTACGTTCTATCAAACGAAAAAGGCGTTCAACCTTTTCATCGATTAGTGTTTCACAAACCTCTCCATTCAAAACCGCAGCTTGCAGCTTTTCCCCCCAAACCTTTGAGGGTCCAGGCATTTCAAGATCAAGCCCGCCCAATGCATTTGGAATTGTTTCCAGAGCGGCTCCCCAGTCCGAGATCACCACCCCATCAAACCCCCAAGTTTTCTTAAGTGTGTTGACCACTAACTCGGTATGGGAGGACGCGTAGATACCGTTGATACGATTGTAGGCAGACATGATCGCCCACGGCCGGGCCTGTTTCACAATCATTTCAAACGGTAGGAGGTATACGCCGTACAGGGTTTTCTCATCGAGCACGGAATTGATTGTATGGCGCTCAAATTCACAATCGTTGGCGACAA
>JBEIEG010000400.1:0-1955 GCA_040383035.1 Hyphomonadaceae bacterium
ATAGATGCGGCGGACAGGCGTGTTGGCCTCTTCCAATTGCATGATATCTTTCTCACGCAGGACGGACGCCTTGTTCTGCAGCAAAAGTGTGGTTCGACGATCTCCGTTTTGAACAACGGCACCATTCAGCACGATCTTCTCGTTCGGCTTCAGGGATAGTTTCAGCGGCATTTCAAGCTCCTGCGTGCCTTAGGCGCTGAGGGGATAACGTCGGAATGACGCGATCCTACAACGCAATTTCCTCAATCCAGATAAACAAACGTGGTTAACGAATGCCTTCACAGGCTGCGGTCCTGCAGTAGTTCACAATTTTGTGAGCTAGATGCCGCTCATCGACTTGACCGCCCCGAGCAGGGCAGGCAACCAAGATTCTCAAGCGTGGTGGTTCTGCATCGCGGGGAGATAGTGAATTGGCGGATTGGTTTGCATGGATGGCAACAGCGGATGGTTGGGCCTCGCTGGCGACATTAACCCTGTTGGAAATCGTTCTCGGGATCGACAATGTCATCTTCATCTCGATTGCCGCTTCAAAACTTCCCAAGGAGCAACAAGCCTCCGCACGGCGCATGGGCTTGGCACTCGCCCTCATCCTTCGCATCATTCTTTTGTCGATGCTGGTTTGGTTGGCTGGCCTGACAAAACCTCTCTTTGCCGTTCTGGGCCATAGTTTCTCGGCCCGCGACCTAATCCTCATCGCCGGGGGCGGCTATCTCTTGTATAAAGCCACGCTCGAAATTGATGACATCGTGCGGTCTAAAAGCGTGGAAGAACACGCCGGCCCCAAGACCAAGTCGTCCAAGCTCATGGTCGTTGTCGCTCAAATTGCCGTGATTGACGTCATCTTCGCGATTGATTCGATCGTCACCGCGATTGGCATGTCCAATAATCTCTCCATTATGGTGACAGCAGTTGTGATTGCCATTGCCGTGATGATGTTTGCCAGCGAAACCGTCTCTGCCTTTATCGATAAGTATGAGACGACAAAGATGCTGGCGCTCGCTTTCCTCTTGATTGTCGGCATGGTTTTGGTCGCCGACGGCTTCGGTCAACATATTGAGCGCGCCTATCTTTATGCGGCAATTGCCTTTTCCGTCATGGTTGAAGCGCTCAACATTGCAGTCAAACGCAAGAATGAACGCGAAGGTCAGGATGGCGAGGGGATTTAGGGGCGAAGGGCATAGACGCCCAGCCGACCGCGACCCCGCTACATCGCCAGAGCGGGGGCATCGTTACAAAAGTGTGATCGTGGGCTTTGGCCAGCGGCGTGGCGGGGGTAATGGTGGTGGCCTTGATCGGCTTTTCTGCATGATCTGAAACGCCATAGCGTCAAAAATGGTGCTGGGTTCTGTGCCACAGCCGCGCATCACGCGGCGGTGTTGATCTGGCGCCATCAGCAGGCCGTGATGGCGCCGCGCTAAGCTGAAAGCCAACCGCTTCGCTTTGGCCACTGGGTCCTTGATGATGGTTTGAAGATAATCCAGTTGCCGCAACCAACGGCCAATGGGCACTTTTACGGTCGGCAAAGCGGCGGCATGTGGGGGTATTTCTGGCGCGCAGCGCGCGTCAAAGCGTTGCTTAAAGTCAAAAGTCTGAGCCCCACCCGGCGTGGGAAAAATCCGCAGAAACGCTTTTCTGGCTCGCACTTTCCGCTCTTTCGCACGTGCCAAGTTTTCAAACTGTAGTTTGGCAACCAGATCAGGCTCAAGATCCAGCGCCATCAAGATCAGAATACGTCGCAAAAAAGCTTCCAGCGCCCGCACCCCTTTGCGCAAGCGCGCCGCCACGGCTTTCCTCACCAACGCCGGCCTGCCGAATAATTCGCTTGCCCCAAGTACCCGGTCGCGGAGGTACGAAGCTTGAGACAGCGCAAAGGTAAAAGGGGCCAGAGAAAACGACATAGCCGGATTATGGTGGACGGGTTTGGGGGGTGGGATAGATGGGGGATTTGTTCGGCA
>JBEIEG010000401.1:0-1942 GCA_040383035.1 Hyphomonadaceae bacterium
GTGCCAGGTCAAGTTCGGCATCGAAGCCTGCGAGAGGATCGGTTTTGCGCTTTGCAGCCAAAGCCGGGCCGACAAGGCCAGCCCCCAAGCTTGCGCCCAACAAGGATACAAAGGCCCGCCGCTGCATCTAATTGTCTCCCACTTAACCGTGCTACAAGGCCAGCATAGTGGGGGGCGGAACTTGGCCTTGTCTAGCCCTTTCAGCGCCGAATGGCATCGGCGCCGACACAAGTGCGGGTCTCTTCGCTCCACGTGCCGCCGCGGCGATAACAGTCTTGGCGCATGGCCGCGGCGCGCGCTTCTGCTTGGGCAGGATCGGATTCAACCGGGCCCAAGGCACAGGCAGACAAGGTAGCCAATGCAAAGGCAAAACCACACAAGGTCAGCGCGCGACGCATCGGCTTAGGCCGTGAGCTGTTGGCGGGCGACATCCAAGAGCTGCTCCATCTCGCGACGGACCTGATTCTCGCTAACTTCTACACCCTTGGCGTCGAGGTCGGCTTTGACTTTGCGGTAGACATCGTCATCACCCGCTTCTTCAAAATCAGCCATGACGACGGTTTTGGCGTAGTCTTCAGCGGCGTCACCCTCGAGGCCCATCAAACCAGCAGCCCAAGCGCCTAATAGCTTGTTGCGGCGGGCGGTGATTTTGAACGAAAGCTCACTATCGTGCGCATATTTGGCTTCTTCAGCGCTCTTGCGCTCATCGAACTGGCTCATGGTCAGACTTCCTCAAAAAACACGTCAGCGGACAGGTTCCTAAGTGGGAACGGCTACGCGGTCTGGATAGGTCTCTGCGCAAGTTAGCGCAAGGGGATGCGCCACATGATTGAGGCCTGTCGCGCAGCCTGTTAGGGTGTTTCTGTCGTTAGGAGTTTCGACTCGGGCCGCGATGGCTACGAGTGCGTGCCTTGCCACCTGACCACTGAGGAGAGCGCGACCATGTCCCGCCGCAAGAAAATTTATGAAGGCAAGGCCAAGGTCCTGTATGAAGGGCCAGAGCCTGGTACCCTGATCCAGTATTTCAAGGACGATGCAACCGCCTTTAACGCTGAAAAACATGCGATTATTGAAGGCAAGGGCGTTCTGAACAACCGGATTTCAGAATTCATCATGACCAATCTCAATGCGATTGGCGTGCCCACCCACTTCATTCGCCGCCTCAATATGCGCGAGCAATTGATCCGTGAAGTGGAAATCATCCCGCTGGAAGTCGTTGTGCGCAATGTTGCTGCCGGCTCGATCTCCAAGCGTTTGGGTATTCCCGAAGGCGAATTGCTGCCCCGGTCCATCGTGGAATTCTATTATAAGAATGACGGTCTGGGCGATCCCATCGTCGCGGAAGAGCATATTACCGCTTTTAACTGGGCCACCACACAAGAAATTGATGACATCATGGCCCTCGCCCTGCGCATCAATGACTATTTGTCTGGCCTGTTTGCTGGTGTTGGCATCCGCTTGGTGGACTTCAAGCTTGAGTTTGGCCGCCTCTATGAAGGCGACATGGTGCGCACGGTTTTGGCGGATGAAATCAGCCCAGATTCCTGCCGCTTGTGGGATGCCCGCACCAATAACAAGCTCGACAAAGACCGCTTCCGGCAAGATTTGGGCGGCGTCTCTGAGGCCTATGCCGAAGTCGCCCAGCGCTTGGGCATTTTCAAAGACCCACGCAGCGCGTTTGTAGAAGGCTAAACCGACCGATGAAAGCCATTGTGAATGTCCGTCTGAAAAAAGGCGTGTTGGACCCTCAAGGCCGCGCCATTGCCGAAGCCCTGCGTGGCTTGGGATTTCATGAGGCCGAAGATGCCCGCGTCGGCAAAGTAATCGAAATCGAACTCGACGAAACCGACCCAGAACGCGGCGCGGCTCGCGCGAAAGAAATGGCCGCCAAGCTTCTGGCCAATCCCGTGATCGAAAGCTGGACGGTGGAGATCGCGGCTTA
>JBEIEG010000402.1:0-1913 GCA_040383035.1 Hyphomonadaceae bacterium
AAAGCGGATGCCAGCATTCACGAAGAAGCTGATGCGGCCAACCACGGCGGGGAAGTCTTCAGGCAAGACTTGACCCTGGGCTTTGACTTCATCGAGGACAGCGATAGCCGTGGCGAGTGCAAACGCCAATTCCTGCTCTGGCGTCGCGCCAGCTTCCTGCAAATGATAGGAGCACACATTCATTGGGTTGAATTTGGGCGTTTCTTTGAGGCACCAAGCAATCGTGTCAGCCGTCAATTTCAAGCTGGGCGCAGGCGGGAACACATAGGTTCCGCGCGAGAGATATTCCTTGATCAGATCGTTTTGCGTGGTGCCCTGCAGCTTCTTGCGGTCGGCCCCCTGCTCGTCAGCCAAAGCGACGTAGAGCGCCAACATCCAAGCGGCCGGCGCATTGATCGTCATGCTGGTATTCATCGTCTCCAGCGGAATGTCTTTGAACAAGGCCCGCATATCGCCCAAATGGCTGACCGGCACCCCAACCTTGCCGACTTCGCCCTTGGCCAACACATGGTCAGCCTCATAGGCCGTCTGGGTTGGGAGATCGAACGCCACCGATAGACCCGTCTGGCCAGCCGCCAAATTCGCCCGATAAAGCGCATTGGACTTCTCCGCCGTGGAATGGCCAGCATAGGTGCGGAAGATCCAGGGCTTGTCGGGGGCGTGTTGGAAGGGTTTATCGGTCATAAAAGTGTCCTTGTGCAATGCAGCATTGCCATGCCTGATACCCCCTAGGCAAGGGGCAAAATCTTCCACCAACGCGGATATCCAGAGCCATTCTCGCTAAAATTTGCTTGACCGCTGAGAGGACACAACATACATAACATGTTATACAAACGGGCTGATGATGGCAGATATTCTACAAGACTTGGGCCATGTGGCACTGGGAAGTCGCCTTAAGCGCTTGGCAGAGCGCTTGCTGGCCGATGCGGCTATCATTCTCGACCAAGCGGGCATCCCCATCCAACCGAGCCATTTGGCACTTTTGGCTGCCCTAGACCGCTATGGCCCCTTGAGCATCATGGAGGCCGTCGCGTCGGTTGGGTTTAGCCAGCCAGCCATGACCCGTACCGTTGCCGCTTTGCGAGGCGCAGGCCTGATCACCACCGACCAAGATCCTAGCGATGCAAGGGCAAAAAAGATCGCTTTGACCGGTTCCGGCCGCGCGATCTTGGCGAAAACCCAAGAACGCGTTTGGCCCAAAGTTGGCACTGCCGTCTCGGACCTTGCGGGCGGACGCGAACAAGAACTCTTGGCCCTACTTACCCTTTTTGAAACCCAACTGGCGGAGCGATCCATGTTGCAGCGTGTCACCAATCCCTTCACTCTAATCCGTGTTGACGAAACGATCACGCCAGACCTTGCTAAATCCTTTTACGAGATCAACGCCGCGTGGATATCGGCCATGTTCAAACTGGAGGACCACGACATTGATGTCCTCAGCAATCCTCAAGTCGAAATCCTCGACCGGGGCGGCGAGATTTTGTTTATCGCAACCGAACAACATGGCGTCGTGGGCACCTGCGCCCTTATGCCGACCGAAGATGGGGCGGTCGAACTGACCAAAATGGGTGTCTTGGACTCCCTACGCGGCCAAAAGGCGGGTGAACATTTATTGGCCGCGACCTTAGCACGGGCCGAAGAACGTGGGATAGAAACCCTCTTCCTGCTTACCAATCATACCTGCGAGCCCGCAATTCACCTCTATGAGAAGCTAGGATTTATCCACGACCCCGATATCATGGCCCGCTATGGCTGTAGCTATGAGCGCTGTGATGTCGCCATGCGTTATCAACCAAAGGACTAGCCAAACCTAGTTTCGAACGACTTCGCGCACAGCTACAGGCAGCTTGTGACGCTCGATATGGTCGATAATTTCACTCACACTGGTGGTAGTCCCTGAGTGCTGCAAGGTG
>JBEIEG010000403.1:0-1910 GCA_040383035.1 Hyphomonadaceae bacterium
CAGGGTTTCATAGTCACTTGCTACTGCCTCGGCGCTGATGGGACCTGGAATAATCGTACAGATCTCTTGAATTGCTTCGGCAATTTTGCGTCCGGACTTGGCAATCAAGGTGGGATTGGTCGTAACACCGTCAACAAGCCCGGTAGCAGCCAGCACTTTCAAATCGGTGACTTCGGCGGTATCGATGAAAATCTTCACAGTAGTTCCTAATCGCGTGTTGAGGCTGGCAGGTTACTAGATTGCCTTAACGCACCCGTGTCAGACCCTCAAGGCCAGTGCCCAGTTTGTTGTGGGCGATTAAGGGGGGCTAAATCGCCGCTATTCGGTGAAAATTCGACATGCCTTATGTCATTGACGGAGCGAGTCTCAGTCCGCAAAGTTGTGTGCGCCATCTGTATGAGTAGGTGGCAATTAGGAAATAGATTGACGATAGAGCGCTGTCATTCTTGCTGGGTCGGGGAAGTTTATAATGAAGAAAATTCGGAAGGCTGTTTTGCCAGTAGCCGGCTTTGGTACACGCGTACTTCCCGCGACTAAATCATTGCCAAAAGAAATGCTGCCTGTCTTTGACCGTCCCGCCGTTCATTGGGTTGTCGAGGAGGCTCTGGAAGCCGGGATCGAGCACTTTGTTTTTGTGACCGGCCGAAACAAGAATGCGATTGAGGACTATTTTGATCGGGCCTACGAGCTTGAGGATTCCCTGCGGCGAGCGGGTAAGACGGTGCAGTTGAAGATGCTGGAGGACATGTTGCCTGAAGCTGGTTCAAAAAGCTTCGTGCGCCAACAATCACCTTTGGGCTTAGGTCACGCAGTTTGGTGCGCGCGCGACATCATCGGTGATGAGCCATTTGCAGTGTTGCTGCCTGACGTTTTGGTGCAAGCTAGCCCATCTTGCTTGGCGCAGATGATCGCTGGCTATCAAGAAGTCGGCGGCAATGTGATCGCAGTTGACCCTGTGCCCATGGACCAAGTTTCTAGCTACGGGGTAATCGCCCATGGTGCTAAAGCTGGCAAGTCTATGCCAGTGACAGGCATGGTGGAAAAGCCTGCTCGAGACAAAGCTCCTTCAAATTTGCGGATTACTGGCCGATACATTCTGCAGCCTGAGATTTTCCATTATCTTGAGACACAAGAGCGTGGTGCAGGCGGCGAAATTCAACTGACCGATGCGATGCTGCGGCTGATGGAAGTGCAGGCATTTCATGCGGTTGAGTTTGAGGGACGTGATTTCGACTGCGGTTCGCGTCTCGGTTATGCAGAAGCCTTCGTCGGCTATGCGCTCAAGGACCCAGAGCTTGGGGCAGATGTGCGTGCGATGATCAATAAGCTACTTGCTAAGCAATAGAAGCTCGCCTTAAGCCAGTGTTGGTGGCAGTTACGGGCAGGGTCTTTGCAGAAGCGGGCTTATTTTCTGTGCAATCATCGCCTAAAGAAGCACACTAACGTTTCATTCAACCCGGGCTTTATCCAATGCTCGGCACGACAAGACATCGTCAACAAGGGTTCTCACTATGCGCGTTACAATGGTCGGCACTGGATATGTTGGATTGGTTTCAGGCGCCTGCTTTGCGGATTTCGGCCATCAGGTGATTTGCGTAGATAAGGATGTCGGCAAGATCGATCGTCTACATCAAGGGATTATGCCCATCTTCGAGCCCGGCCTAGAAGATCTCGTGGAGTACAATGTGAAAGCAGGTCGGCTTTCGTTCACCACCGACTTGAACGAGGCGGTAAAAGATGCCGACACGGTGTTTATTGCGGTTGGCACACCTTCCCGTCGCGGCGACGGCCATGCAGATTTATCGTATGTCGAGCAAGCCGCACGAGAAATTGCAGAACACATGCGTGGCTACACGGTGGTAGTCAACAAATCGACCGTCCCTGTAGGTACGGGCGATTTGGTAGAGTCG
>JBEIEG010000404.1:0-1899 GCA_040383035.1 Hyphomonadaceae bacterium
TATGCCAAGCGGCAAATGACGTGGATTCGCAACCGCGCGGCGGACTGGAAGGTCATTCCTGTATGAGCGAAGCCAAGACCTTGGATGTCGCCGCGGCCTATGATGTCTGGGCACCCAGCTATGATGGCTACGACAATCCGATGGTCTATGCGGCTGGCCAAGCCCTTAGCCACATGCCAGTTTTGGTCGCGCAGAAGACGGTGTTAGAGTTTGGTTGTGGCACGGGGCGCAATCTGGCAGCTTTGTCAGCGCGCGGGGCGTCAAATCTGATCGGCTTTGATTTTTCCTCGGCCATGTTGGCAGAGGCGCGCAAACGGGATGGCGATTGGACCCTATTTCAAGCGGACATGAGCGCGCCGATTCCGCTGCCCGATCAGAGTGTGGATTTCATCTTGTTCTCGCTGACGCTGGAACATGTGGCAGACTTGGTGCCACCCTTACAAGAAGTTCGTCGCCTGTTGCGGACCGGTGGTGTGATCAAGATTGTCGAAATCCATCCTTTCTTATCGCTAAACGGCATCTCGGCCCACTTCAAAACTGCCGCGGGGGAGGAAATCACCATGCCCGCTTTTGCTCATCCATTTCAGGATTGGTTGGCAGCCTTTGAACAGGCAGGCCTGCGCGTCGCTGGCGTTAAGGAATGGCAGGCCCGCGATTTCGGCACCGATGCGCCAGCTAAGATCCTGCGTCGTGGCCCGGATTGGCCTTGGGTGGTGGACTGGACTTTATCCCCCGTTTGAAGTGGCTTTGGCCATTGCGCTTTTCCCCACATTGTCGCAACACACTCGCCAAAGGTTCGTAAAGAGCCGCAGATCAACAGCTCAAGAGGAAAGCCATGTCGGGTCCATTAAGTGGCGTCAAAGTCGTCGAATTTGAAGCAATCGGTCCAGGGCCTTTTTGCGGCATGTTGCTGTCCGACTTGGGGGCAGACGTTATTCGCATTGATGGCCCACGGTCGCGTTCCGGTGGTGGGGCCAAGGACGTAACTGGGCGTGGTCGTCGATCAATCAGCCTTGATCTCAAAAACCCTGACGATGTTGAAACCTGCCTGAAGCTTTTGGAACAGGCCGATGCTATGTTGGAGGGCTATCGCCCCGGCGTGTTGGAAAAGCTGGGCCTTGGACCCGATGTCGTTCTGGCGCGTAACCCCAAGCTTGTTTACGGCCGCATGACCGGTTGGGGTCAGTTTGGACCCTTGGCAAAAGCCGCTGGTCACGACCTCAATTATATCGCGTTGACTGGCGCGCTGTGGGCAACCGGACGGCAGGGAGAGCCACCCGCACCGCCTCTCAATCTGATTGGCGATTACGGCGGTGGCGCACTTTATCTCGCTTTTGGTCTATTGGCCGGGGTCATTCATGCCCGGGCTACCGGTGAGGGCCAAGTGATCGACGTAGCGATGACCGATGGCGCAGCCTCGCTGACATCGATGTTCTGGGGCATGCGTGCTAGCGGTATGTGGCAGGACACGCGCGACGCAAACTTGCTCGACGGTGGGGCACATTTTTATGATTGCTACGAGACCAGCGACGGCAAATGGGTGTCGATTGGCTCAATCGAACCGCAATTCTACGCGCTTCTGTTGCAGCAAGCCGAAATCACAGATCCCGCCTTCCAAAACCAGTTTGACCGCGCCAATTGGCCGATTTTGTCAGAAAAGATCGCCGCCATTTTCAAGTCGAAGACACGGGATGAATGGACGGCTATCATGGAAGGCACTGACGTGTGCTTTGCGCCTGTGTTGAGTTGGGAAGAGGCTGTCCAGCATCCCCACAATGTGGCGCGCCAGACCTTCGTGGAAGTCGAGGGCGTCACCCAACCTGCTCCTGCACCCCGCTTCTCCAAAACACCTGGCACTATTCGCTCTGTCGCACCTAAGCCCGGCCAGCATAGCCAAGA
>JBEIEG010000405.1:0-1856 GCA_040383035.1 Hyphomonadaceae bacterium
CGCTATCTGCGGGACATCCGCCGTGAAGCGGCGATTATCCAGCCTTGATCGCGTGACGTTAGACCCTACAGCCCAGAAGCGGCCGCTGGTCATCTCGATGGGCGACCCAGCAGGCATCGGTCCAGAAGTCACAGCAAAAGCTTGGCAAGCCTTACGCCAAGGCCCTACGCCCTTTTGCGTCTTGGGTGACCCGGCGCTTTATGGCTCGGTTCCAACTCAAATCATTAAAGAGGTGTCTGCAGCGGTCCAGATTTTCGGTGATGCCTTGCCAGTGCTGCAGGGGTTTGAGGCGCACGGTGTTGTCTTGGGCCAGCCAAATCCTGCCCATGCCGGCGTAATTTTGGGCGCGATTGAAAGCGGCGTCGACTTGGTTCTTTCTGGCCAAGCTCTGGCCCTTGTAACCGCTCCAATTGCAAAGTCGGTCTTGATGGCTGCAGGCTTTAGTCATCCGGGCCATACCGAGTTTTTAGGGGCCCTGTTGTCGACTACCCCCTTTGACCAAACACGCGGGCCTGTAATGATGCTGGCAGTCGATGGGTTGCGCGTTATTCCCGTCACCATTCACTGCGCGCTCGCTGAAGTCCCCAGCCGATTGACGCAAGAAGCAATCATCCATGCAGGCCTCGTTACTGCCGAAGCGCTAAAGCGCGATTTGGGGCTGACCGCACCCCGCTTAGTCGTTGCAGCACTCAATCCGCACGCGGGTGAAGACGGGGCGTTTGGCGATGAAGAAGGCCGGATCATTGCCCCGGCAGTTGCGGCCCTTCAAGCTATGGGTCTCAATGTCAGAGGCCCCCTACCCGCCGACAGCCTTTTCCATACCGAAGCGCGCGCGACCTTTGACGCCGCCATCTGCATGTATCACGATCAGGCACTGATCCCCCTGAAAGCACTCGATTTTTGGGGCGGGGTTAATGCCACTTTGGGTCTGCCAATCATCCGAACCAGCCCCGACCATGGGACAGGGTTTGACATAGCCGGACGAAGTATTGCCCGTCCAGAATCCATGATTGCGGCCATTCAGATGGCGGCGGCTATGGCGCATGGGCGGATGAACCAATGAGCGGCGATCTACGACAAGCACTAGAAGAATCGGATTTGTTCGCGCGTAAGAGCTTAGGCCAACACTTTCTCTTAGATCTAAATCTAACTGGCAAGATTGCGCGCTTAGCCGGGATTCAAGCTGGCGAAACGGTGCTGGAGACTGGCCCAGGCCCGGGCGGCCTGACCCATGCGCTTCTGGCCAGCCCGGCTGCGAAAGTCATTGTGGTGGAGAAAGATCCCCGCTTTGTGGCACACCTCAAAAGCTTTTTTGCTGACCAGCTTGATCGCTTGGTGGTGATTGAAGCCGATGCGCTGGCGATCGATGAGGAAGCCCTCCTCGCCAACCACGGGGCGACGGGCCCTGCCCGCATTATTTCGAACCTGCCCTATAATGTCGGAACGCCCTTATTGGTGAAGTGGCTCAAGGCCGGGCCTTGGCGTGGGCCGATGTGCTTGATGTTTCAAACCGAGGTGGCAGAACGTATCTGTGCCCGCCCAGGCAGCCCGCATTATGGCCGTCTTGCCGTATTGGCGGCTGCCCGTTGCGATGCCCGTCTGGCGCTGCACGTGCCGCGCCTCGCCTTTGTGCCGCCGCCCAAAGTCGAAAGTGCTATCGTGGTTTTAGAAGATCATGACAAGCCATTTGCCGACTTAGCAGGCCTGGAACACGTCACCGCCCATGCCTTCGGCCAGCGGCGCAAAATGTTGCGCGCCAGCCTCAAAGGACTTGGCAATTGCGAGGCCATCTTAGGCGCGGCTGGCATTGATCCAACCGCCCGGCCCGAGACGATAGAGCCTGAAGGCTTCTTTGC
>JBEIEG010000406.1:0-1833 GCA_040383035.1 Hyphomonadaceae bacterium
ACCAAGCTCTGCGTCAGCCTATTCCTCTTCCCGATGCCTTTGCGCAGGCCCGGTCCTTGATCACGAAATGGGAAGTGGCGTCCCGGCTTGATCCGTCTAACCCGCAGATTGACCTCGGCCCGCAAGCTATTGCCTGGATGGATAAGATCGACGCGAAGATTCCCAAGGTCGCGGGCCAGCCCAAGGGCATGCCCGCCTTTGGCGCTCCACCCCCGCCGCCTGAGCGGTCAAAGCCTGCACCGCTTTTGACTAAGCCTTGATCGGCCTTATTCAGCTGGGAGAGCTAGGCCGCTAATCAGCCAGCGCTTGCCATCGGACTGAACAGCCAGTCGGGTCAAGCTTCGTCCTTGACCCGGCCCGCCCAAACAAGCACCGGTGCGCGCATCAAACACCGCCATATGCGCCGCGCAGATCAGACCACCCGCTTCAGTTGTCAGAAACCTGCCGTCAAACGTGTCGAGGGGCCAGCCGGCATGAGGGCAGCGGTTCTCGAAGGCGGTCACCTCATCCCCACGTCGGATCACCATGATACGCCTTTGGGTGCCCCCATCCGTTAGGTCCAGCCCAAGGATTTGACCGTCTGATAGCTCTGATTTTTGCAATGTCGCTAACGGCGGATTAAGTGTCTCTGGACTATGACCTTGCATTGGCGGCACTGGAATTAGTGGGTCCGTGGAAGAGGAAGCGTCATGTTGAACGACATTATGGGTTTGCCCTTCTTCTATCCGGCCGTCTGGCTCCTGATTTGCGCCTGTTTGTTTGGCTTCCTGCAAAGTCTCTTCCCTCTCGATCCAACGCCCCGCCCGATCCGACGCGATATTTGGATGGACATTGGTTATTGGATGCTGGGCCCTTCGGTCTATGCCTCAATCGGTGCGTTCTTAATTGGTGCCGGCTTTATCGTTCTCTTTGGCGGCAATTTAGATGCTGCTGTCGCATGGAGCAATACTGGGGCACCTTGGTTGGCAGATTGGCCGTTGTGGCTGCAGGCGCTAGGCGTTCTAATTGTTACCGATATTTCGCTCTATTGGACGCATCGCTTGTTTCACTCCAATGCTTTGTGGCGCTACCATGCGATCCATCATGCACCGGAAACACTCGACTGGCTGCATTCGGTACGCTTTCATCCGATCAACTTGATCTTTCATAGCATCTTCGCCAACGCAGTGGCACTTTGGATTGGATTCCCGCCTGCTGCTGTTGCCGTGCTCGCGCCGTTTAACGTGCTTTACTCCACCATGGTCCATGCCAATTTGAACTGGACGTTTGGGCCCTTGCGTCATGTGTTTGCAAGCCCGGTGTTCCACCGTTGGCACCATACAGGTGCGGACGAAGGCGGTTCCAAGAACTTTGCCGCGACCTTTTCATTCTTGGACCATCTGTTTGGCACCTTCTATATGCCAAAGGATCAAAAGCCGATGAATTTGGGCCTGACAGATAGGGATATGCCATCCAATCTCTTGGGTCAGTGGCTTTACCCTCTTATGCCTTCTGAGCCGCAACAGGCCAAAGACGCACCGGCTAAACCTACGACTGTCCAATAAGGCGCTGCGCCATCCGGTCCGCAACCACGTCTGGCGTTAGACCTTCATCGGCCGCTTCTTCAAAGATTTGCTCAAGCGTCTTTGGCACCCGCTGAATGTGCTCGATCACTCTGGCGGCATCGTAATTGCCCGATACTTCATAGGCGACATTGATGATGCCGCCAGCATTGACGACATAATCAGGCCCATAAAGAATTCCGCGCTCTGCCAGCGCAAGGCCGTGGCGCGGCTCTGCCAATTGATTATTGGCTGCCCCGCACACAATTTTGGTGCGTAGGGCGGGGATCGT
>JBEIEG010000407.1:0-1804 GCA_040383035.1 Hyphomonadaceae bacterium
AGCTTGGTTGAATGGCCAGATAAAGCTGGGCCACATCTGTCACCCCGGTGCCTCGACATCGAAATCATCATTATGGGTGACCAACGCCGTGCCAATCTGTCGGCCTCGCTGGCATCGAACTGGAAATCTCGCCTGAATGACTTCTAACTCTTCCACGCTTGAAGCCGCCCATTTTGAGGCGGCGATCACTTCAGCTTTGCACGAGGCGGGCTTTGGTCAAGCTGACCGGCAAAAATTCGATCAAGATGCCTCGACCCGGTCTTACGAACGGGTGTGCGATGGGGACCGCACAGCTATCCTGATGAAGGCCCCACCGGGAAATGAGGATGGGCCTTGCCCACCGAGCGCTGACGAGGAGACACGCAGAGCCCTGGGCTGGAACGCGCTGTCGCGTTTGGCCGCCTCCCGCGTGGAGGCTTTTGTCGCCGTTGGCGACCACTTGCGCAGCAACGGCTTCTCCGCGCCCGTCACTTTGGCAGTCAATGCGCCTGTTGGTGTCGCTGTGGTCGAAGATTTGGGCGACGATCTCTACGCCCGAGTCATCGCTGAAGATCGGGCGGACGAGGTCGAGCTTTATCATGCGGCCGGCGAGGCACTGGCTGCCCTGCACCAAACCCCGATCCCAACGACTCTGCCCTCACCCATGGGGCCTTGGCCGATCCTTGATTTTGATGCGATAGCCCTGCGCGAGAATGCCAATCTATTTGTCGACTGGACTCCACGCTTCTTGGGCCTTGATGGGTTTAACGCCGACGCCCGTGCTGAATGGGCTGACATTCGCGATAGCTTGATTGGCGAAATTCTGACCCATCCACGCGCTTTCACGCTGCGCGATTATCACGCTGAAAACATCCTCTGGCTGCCCGAGCGCAAAGGCATTGCCCGGGTTGGCCTGCTCGACTTCCAAGATGCCGTACATGGCTATCGCGCTTGGGACTTTGCCATGTTGCTCCATGATGCGCGACGGGATGTAAGCGCCGAGGCCTATGAAGCCACCATTCGTGCTTATTTGGACGCGACTGGATCGGAGCGGGCACCCTTTGACGAAGAGCTGGCCATTCAGGGTGCGATCAACGCTTTGCGGATTCTCGGTATCTTCTCGCGACTGGTCGGCCGCGATGGCAAGCAGCGTTATCGCCAATTCATGCCGCGTGAAGCGGGGCACTTGGCCCAAGTCCTCACGCACCCGCGCCTGAAAGCCCTGCAGAGTTGGGTAGAACGCTATGTGCCCCTTGAGGCCTTCACACAGGCGCAAGTCGGATGAGCGCGATGCCGACCCACGCGATGGTCTTTGCCGCAGGGCTTGGCACGCGGATGCGGCCCCTGACAGATGACCGCCCTAAAGCCTTAGTCGAAGTCGATGGCCGCTGCCTGGTCGACCATATGCTCGACCGACTCGCAGAAGCAGGCGTCGGCACAGCCGTGGTCAATAGCTTTCATTTTGGCGACAAATTGGTGGCGCATCTAACGCCGCGGAGTACAGGCAGCCCTCGCCTGATCTTTTCGCGCGAGGACGCATTGTCGGAGCCTTTGGAAACTGAAGGCGGCCTTGTTTACGCGCTACATCATTTTCCTGACGGGCCGCTACTGACCTGCAATGCGGACGCAATTTGGCTTGATGACACAGCGATCAACCGCATGGCTGAGGCGTTTGATCCTAAAAGAATGGATGGCCTGCTCTTATTGGCGCGCCTTGATGAGTCTTTGGGTTTTGACGGACCGGGCGATTTCTTCATGGACGAGGAAGGTCGTTTGACCCGGCGGGGGGAAGCTGCAAGCGCGCCCTATGCCTATGCAGGCGTGC
>JBEIEG010000408.1:0-1790 GCA_040383035.1 Hyphomonadaceae bacterium
CACGCCACACCTAGCCAGATCGCCGATATTGCCAATACCGCCAAGGTCGGTGCCGTAGCCTTAACCCATATCGTGCCGGCTCTACCGCTCAAGGCCTTGGAAGGGCCATTCTTGGGCGATGCCAAGCAGAAGTTTAAGGGGCCGTTCTGGATCATGCAGGATGGTGATTTGGTGTCGCTGGACAGTCAGGGCAAGCTTTCGAAGCGTCATGTCTTGCGCAATTGAGGTAGGTCGTGATCGTGACTGGAATTGTCTTGACCCTTCGCACATCCAATGACAATCATCGTGTCAAAACAAGGAAGTGGTATGGGGGCGATAGTGGGCAAAACTAACGGACACCTGTTTGGTTGGATGCGCTCGGCGGGTGCCGCACTGTGTTCTTTGGCCCTCATTGCAGGTGCAGGGTCCGCCTCTGGGCAAGCAAGTCCCAAAGGCCAGGCGACAAAGACCAAGCCCAATGTCGTCATCATCCTGTTTGATGATGCCGCCTTGATGGATCTGGGCATTTATGGCGGCGAGGCCAAGACGCCGAACATTGACGCGATCGCCCGTCGGGGTACCCGCTTTAACCGCTATTCAACCTCGCCCCTCTGCTCGCCTTCCCGCGCCATGCTTCTGACGGGCCTGACCAATCATCAAGCCGGGGTAGCGACGATCAAAGAGGTGCTGCCAAAAGAGCATGTCGGCAAACCCGGCTACGGTCTGCATTTAGAACCCAATGCTGCCACCTTGCCAGAGCGTCTGCGCCTTGCGGGCTACCAAACGTTCATGAGTGGCAAGTGGCATTTAGGTGATGGGCCGGGGCAATTGCCGGGCTCCCACGGCTTTGACCGCTCGTTCGCGCTTGATGCTTCGGGGGCCGATAATTGGGATGATAAGCCCTATATGCCGTTTTATAACGAGGCACCTTGGTTTGAGGGTGATAAGCCCACTTCCTATCCCAGTGGCCAGTTCTCTTCGACGGTGATCGTCAACAAGATGCTGGACTATCTGGTCGCGCGACCAAAAGACGACAAACCCTTTTTGGCCTATGTCGCCCTGCAAGCGGTCCACATCCCTGTGCAGGCACCGCGCGAATATACCCAGAAATATGCCGGCCGGTTTGATGGCGGTTGGGACCAATTGCGCAAAGATCGGTTTGAGCGCGCCAAAGCATTGGGCCTCGTGTCGAAAGACGCCAAAGCACCTGCCATGCATACAAGCATGCGCGCTTGGGACAGTTTGAGTGCGGACGAGAAGAAGATGCAGGCCAAGGCGATGGAAGTCTATGCCGGCATGATCGAGGCCACCGATGCGGAGATCGGACGTCTGGTTGCGCATTTGGACAAGACGGGTGAGCTTGAAAATACAATCTTTGTTATCACCTCAGACAATGGCCCAGAGCCCAGCAATCCCGGCGTCGAGCGCGGTTTTAATCTTTGGATGAAGACACACGGCTTTACGCGTGAGTTGGCTAATCTGGGCGAACGCGGCAGCCATAATTGGATCGGACCGGAGTGGGCGAGTGCTGTGGCGACGCCTGGCTATTTGTTCAAATTCTATACTTCCAGCGGTGGCCTGCATGTGCCGATGGTGATGGCAGGTCCTGGCATTGCCGCCGACAAAGCCGTCGCTGCTGCAGCCTTTGTGCAAGACATTACGCCTACTTTGATCGATCTTGTCGGCGGTGCGCCTGCTATTGCCGGTTCCAAGCCGATTTCGGGCCGCAGTCTGGCTTCGGTACTGTCAGGCCAAGCGCAAGCGGTTTATGGGCCCAATGACGCGGTTGGGGTGGAGGTTTCTGGCAATGC
>JBEIEG010000409.1:0-1713 GCA_040383035.1 Hyphomonadaceae bacterium
GCGGAACGGATGGATCGTGTGGGACTTGAACACCCCCGCAAGCGCATAGGGATCGCTCGCGGCAAAGGCTTCCACCGCGGCTTGATCGGCCACATCCAGGATAAAGTGCGAACCGATGGGCCCACCGTCCGGGGCGTTCAAAACAGGGCCAGCCAATTTCACCGCCGCGCCGAATGTGCCGACATAGTCGAGATGCGCGGGGCGGGTGGCCATGCGCTTATCCAAGGCGCCTTCCTTATCCAAGCATGTCAAAAGAAATAAAGTCATTAGTCTGCCTCCACCTTGAATGGCCGCGAAAGAAGTTTTCCAATGGCCTGCGCCACATCCACGCGTCCAGCCAAGATGGCAGCGACGGCTTCACAAATCGGCATGGCAACGCCCTTGCTGGCAGCAAGTTCAAGGAGTGCGGGGGCGGTTGAGGCCCCTTCGGCAATGCTGCGCTTTCCGGCGGTAGCCTCTTGGAAGCTCTGCCCCTGGCCCAGGGCATAACCCAAAGCGAAGTTGCGCGACGTGGCGCTAGAGCAGGTCAGGACCAGATCGCCTAAGCCGCACAGGCCCGCCAAAGTGCGGGCGTCTGCACCCATGGCAACGCCAAGCCGGGTCATCTCGGCAAAGCCGCGTGTGATCAAAGCCGCGCGCGCGCTCTCTCCCAAGCCGCGGCCCTCGGCCATCCCACAAGCTATGGCTAGGACGTTTTTGACAGCGCCTCCGATTTCCGCGCCAACAAGATCAGTCGCCAAATAGGGTCTAAACGTCGCAATGCCGATTAAGTCGACCAAGCGCGCGCCAACACTCGCGTCGCTGCAAGCCAAGGTGACGGCTGTTGGCAGACCGATGGCAACGTCCTTTGCAAAGCTTGGCCCAGACAAAACCGCACCAACGCAGTCAGGCAAAACTTCGGCCAGCACGTCCGTCATTAGTTTCTGGGTGCCTTGCTCAATCCCTTTTGAGCACAGAACGATGGGCGTGCCTGCGCGCACATGGGGTGCGAGCGCGGTCAAGGTTTGGCGCATGAACTGGGCAGGTACTACCGCCAGAATAGCGTCGGCTGTGGCCAAGTCAGGCAAGTGCCCGGTGGCCCGGATGCGTGGCGAGAGCTTAACTTGCGGCAAGAAAAGACTATTTTCTCCTGAGGTCCGAATGCTGTCCAGCACTTCAGGCTCCAGCGCCCAAAGGCAGACATCGTGCCCAGCCGTTGCAGCAACTTGCGCCAAAGCGGTGCCCCACGCCCCTGCTCCTAGGATGCCAATTTGCGCCATTTTAAGCCTGTTTCCCCTGTGTAAATTTGACGCAGCCGTCAAGTTTATAAAAACTGAACATTTTGTTGATTGTTCATCATTTCCAGTCTAAAGGGTTTCGCATGGATGAGAAAGCAGAAACCCGCGATCGTATCTTGGAAGCCGCAGGTCGGCGGTTCGAGCATTACGGCTATAGCAAAACCACGATGTCGGAGATCGCCTCTGACCTCAAGATGTCGACGGGGAATCTTTACAGATTCTACCCGTCAAAGCTCGACATTGCCGAAGCCCACGCCCTAGCGCATGAGTGCGACGAGGATGCGATGATGGAAGCCGTTGTGGTATCTGGCGGCTCTGCTGGTATCCGGCTGCGCGAATTTCACCGCGTGATCCTTGAGCACACCTTCAAGCTGATCGACGAGAGCAAGAAGATTTTCGAGCTGGCGCAAGCTATCTCGCGTGAGCGCCCAGCCTA
>JBEIEG010000410.1:0-1711 GCA_040383035.1 Hyphomonadaceae bacterium
GATTGGCGGCAGCCAAACGGGCGCGCGCGGGATCGGGTGATCGCCGAGAGTCGATCATATCCAAATAACGTTGCCGTCGTGCCTTAGAACGTGCCTCGATACGGGCAGTCACAGTAGCAATAGTTGGATGAAGGGACTTAGACATCGTCATCACTCTCAATCATTCGGCCCACAGTGCGACACACCGGGCTCCAGTTGCATCAATAACCGCTTTTATCGGCGCGTTTGTGACAGACATATCAAGTGCTTGTTGAAGGATTTGCTTTTTGTCAGCCCCAAACAACAAGATCAGAATTTGCTGGGCTTCGCTGACAACCGGCAAAGTCACTGTCATGCGCTCTGGATAGGGTGCGGCCACGGGCGCGAGGCTGGCGTCTATGCCCAAGACGGTCGCGGGGCCTTGTGGATCGAGACAAGCGGCCAAGTCAGGTGAGGCCGGGAACCAAGACGCGGTATGCGCATCCGGCCCCATGCCCAGCACGATGGCATCAAACGGGCGCAAGGCGCGGTACACGCCATCCAATTCAGCTTCAGCTAGCTTCGGGTTGGAAGTAGGCAGCTTCATGCCGAAAATTGTGACCCCGGTCGCAGAAGCAAAAGCACGCTGAATCATGGCCTGGTTGGAGCCCGCCTGATCCACATCGACCCAGCGATCATCCACCAGCGCGATATCGACCTTCGACCAATCAAGCTGTTTGGCAGCAAAGGCGCGATAGGCGGGTTCAGGGCTAGAGCCGCCGGATAACGCAATGCGCGCACGCCGCCCTTCGCTATGGGCATCGCGGACGCCAGCCTCTAAAGCCGCAGCTAGGGCCTCTTCAGCCGCTGGTCGGCTTGGGAAACTCAAAAACGGAAAGGTTGTCATCGTGCCGGTCATATAAGATCACGCCACTTGCGACCGTCGCGGTCCATCAACAATGCGGCCTGTAATGGGCCATCGCTACCGGCAGCATAGGGATCGGGTTGGGTACCTGCACTTTCCCACGCCGCAATCACCTGATCGACCCAGGCCCAAGCTGATTCCACCTCATCCTTGCGCATAAAGAGCGAGAGATTGCCGCGCACGACGTCCATCAACAGGCGCTCATAAGCATCAGGATAGCGCAGCGTGAAAGCCGTTTCGTATGACAAATCGAGCGGCACAGATTTAACACGCAAGCCCCCCGGCCCTGGCTCCTTAATCTGCAGCCACATCTCCATGCCTTCATCGGGCTGCAAACGCATGACCAATTGGTTGGGCTCGCCCCCATTGCCAAAGAGGCTGTGGGGCGGCGGCCGAAAAGTCACGACGATCTCAGACCGACGCGACGGCAGACGTTTGCCGGTGCGCAGATAAAAAGGCACGCCAGACCAGCGCCAATTGGAAATCTCGGCTTTGAGCGCGACATAAGTCTCGGTCGAGCTGGTGCGATCTGGACCCAAATCTTCAAGATAGCCTTTTACGGGCTCATTCTCGACAAGGCCTGCACGATATTGGCCGCGCACGCTGTGGCTGGCGATATCTGCCGGGCCAATCGGGACGAGCGCTTGCAGCACTTTGATCTTTTCAGTTCGAATGGCGTCGGCATCGACCGAATTAGGGGGCTCCATCGCCACCAAGCACAGAAGCTGTAGCAAGTGGTTTTGCACCATGTCGCGCATCGCGCCCGACTTGTCATAATAATCGCCACGACTGCCGACGCCGATCGTCTCGGCAACCGTGATTTGCACA
>JBEIEG010000411.1:0-1711 GCA_040383035.1 Hyphomonadaceae bacterium
GATTGGCGGCAGCCAAACGGGCGCGCGCGGGATCGGGTGATCGCCGAGAGTCGATCATATCCAAATAACGTTGCCGTCGTGCCTTAGAACGTGCCTCGATACGGGCAGTCACAGTAGCAATAGTTGGATGAAGGGACTTAGGCATCGTCATCACTCTCAATCAATTGGCCCAAAGTGCGATGCACTTGGCCCCGGAAGCTTCAATAACCGCTTTTATCGGCGCGTTTGTGACAGACATATCAAGCGCTTGTTGAAGGATTTGCTTTTTGTCAGCCCCAAACACCAAGATCAGAATTTGCTGCGCCTCGCTGACAACCGGCAAAGTCACTGTCATGCGCTCTGGATAGGGTGCGGCCACGGGCGCGAGGCTGGCGTCTATGCCCAAGACGGTCGCGGGGCCTTGTGGATCGAGACAAGCAGCCAAATCAGGAGAGGCCGGGAACCAAGACGCGGTATGCGCATCCGGCCCCATGCCCAAGACAATCGCATCAAACGGGCGCAGGGCTCGGTATATACCATCCAATTCAGCTTCAGCTTGCTTCGGGCTGGCAGTAGGCAGCTTCATGCCGAAAATTGTGACCCCGGTCGCTGAAGCAAAAGCGCGTTCAATCATGGCCTGATTAGAGCCCGCTTGATCCACCTCGACCCAACGATCATCAACCAAGGCGATATCAACCTTCGACCAATCAAGATCTTTGGCGGCAAAGGCGCGATAGGCGGGTTCAGGGCTAGAGCCGCCGGATAAAGCGATGCGTGCCCGCCGCCCCTCAGCATGGGCATCGCGGACGCCAGCCTCTAAAGCCGCAGCTAGGGCCTCTTCAGCCGCTGGTCGGCTTGGGAAACTCAAAAACGGAAAGGTTGTCATCGTGGCGGTCATATAAGATCACGCCACTTGCGACCGTCGCGGTCCATCAACAATGCGGCCTGCAATGGGCCGTCGCTACCGGCAGCATAGGGATCGGGTTGGGTACCTGCACTTTCCCACGCCGCAATCACCTGATCGACCCACGCCCAAGCGGATTCCACCTCATCCTTACGCATAAAGAGCGAGAGATTGCCGCGTACGACGTCCATTAATAGGCGCTCATAAGCATCGGGATAGCGCAGCGTGAAAGCCGTCTCATAGGACAAATCGAGCGGCACAGATTTAACACGCAAGCCCCCAGGGCCTGGCTCCTTAATCTGCAGCCACATCTCCATGCCTTCATCGGGCTGCAAACGCATCACCAATTGGTTAGCCTCTCCGCCCTCACCAAACAGGCTGTGGGGCGGTGGGCGGAACGTTACGACAATCTCAGACCGACGCGACGGCAGACGTTTGCCGGTGCGCAGATAAAACGGCACGCCAGACCAGCGCCAATTTGAAATCTCGGCCTTGAGCGCGACATAAGTCTCCGTTGAGCTGGTGCGGTCTGGACCCAAATCTTCCAAATAGCCCTTTACGGGCTCATTCTCGACAAGGCCTGCACGATATTGGCCGCGCACGCTGTGACTGGCGATGTCGGCTGGGCCGATGGGGACGAGTGCTTGCAGCACTTTGATCTTTTCGGTGCGAATGGCATCGGCATCAACCGAATTAGGGGGCTCCATCGCCACCAAGCACAGAAGCTGTAGCAAGTGGTTTTGCACCATGTCGCGCATCGCGCCCGACTTGTCATAATAATCGCCACGACTGCCGACGCCGATCGTCTCGGCAACCGTGATTTGCACA
>JBEIEG010000412.1:0-1705 GCA_040383035.1 Hyphomonadaceae bacterium
GAGGCGGAGTTTTCTGCGCCTATCGTCCGCAATGCGCGTGAGTTTAGGTGGCAAGCCTCACAAGGCGGCGGGGCTTTAGCTGATCTGGGCTGTTATCCGGTCAGCTGGTTGCGCCACTTGGCGGGGGCTGAGCCTGAGGTAACGGCGGCACATCAAGATCTTGAGCCCGATGGCATTGACCGACGGACAACGGCCCATTTCTCGTTTCCAAGTGGTCTTCAGGCCGATGTGATTTGTGACATGGACCCAGAAGGTGGCCGTAAGCCGCCGCGGCTAGAGCTTGTGGGGACAAAAGGTCGACTCGACATTGATAACCCGCTGGCCCCCCAATATGGCTCAGAATTGATCCTTACCGCAGAGGGCCAAGAAACACGTGAAACTTTTCCTCGACGTCCAACTTTCGCCTATCAGTTCGATGGCATTGTAGAAGCCATCCAGTCAGGCCAGCCCGTTTGGACCGAGGGAGCGGACTTGATTGCGAATGCTGCGGCCATGGCTGCGATCCGGCGCGTGGCGGCCACTGGCTAGAGCCGCCGATCTGCCCTAGATTGTTGGTATGAACGCAAACACCATCGACCCCATCCGTCTTGCCTGCGACTTGATCCGCAAACCCTCCGTCACGCCGGCTGATCTTGGCGCGCTCGACGTTGTTCAAAGTGCACTGCAAGGACTGGGCTTTCGCGTGAAACGTTATCCCTTCGAGGATATCGACAATCTGTATGCGCGCTTTGGCACAGAGGGCCCAAATTTCTGTTTTGCAGGCCATACCGATGTGGTCCCGACGGGGGATTTGGCACAATGGAAAGTCGATCCGTTTGAAGCGGCGCTGCAGGATGGCTTGCTGATTGGTCGGGGGGCCGCCGATATGAAGGGCGGTATCGCAGCCTTTATCGCGGCCACGGCCCGCTATTTGGAAAAAAACCCAAAGCCTAAGGGTTCGATCTCTTTCCTCATTACCGGGGACGAAGAAGGGGTGGCTTTGCATGGCACCAAGAAGCTCCTTCAAGCCATCACCACCGAAGGTGAAGTGCTGGATCAATGCTTGGTAGGCGAGCCGACCAATCCAGACGCCATGGGCGATATGATCAAAAATGGGCGCCGTGGCTCGCTTAATTGCACCGTCACAGTGACCGGCATTCAGGGCCATGTCGCCTATCCCCACAAAGCAGCCAATCCCGTGCGCGCTTTGATTGGTTTCTTGCACCAAATCCAAAGCCACAAATTGGATGACGGGGCTGAAGGTTTCCAGCCGTCCAATTTGGAAGTGGTGACTATGGATGTGGGCAATCCTGCGACCAATGTGATCCCAGAAAAGGCAACCGCTCGCTTCAATATCCGCTTCAACACAGCCCACACGGGAGAACGCCTCTCCAATTGGCTGCGGGCCGAAGCGCAGCGTGCGCAAGTGGGGTTTAACGGCAAGATTGATCTGTCCATCATGGTTTCTGGTGAAGCCTTTTTCACGCCGCCAGGTCTATTGACCCACCTTATCCAAGAATCGTGCGAGGCGGTGACAGGCCGCAGGCCTGAGCTGTCGACGACGGGCGGCACATCGGATGCGCGCTTCATCAAGGATTATTGCCCTGTGTGTGAGTTTGGCTTGGTTGGCGCGACCATGCATCAGGTCAATGAGCGGGTGGAAACCCGCGATATTGAGACGCTGACCGATATTTATGAAGGCGTGCTAGCGCGTTACTTTGACCGC
>JBEIEG010000413.1:0-1702 GCA_040383035.1 Hyphomonadaceae bacterium
ATTGATGATGCCGCCAGCATTGACGACATAATCAGGCCCATAAAGAATTCCGCGCTCTGCCAGCGCAAGGCCGTGGCGCGGCTCTGCCAATTGATTATTGGCTGCCCCGCACACAATTTTGGTGCGTAGGGCGGGGATCGTCATGTCATTGAGAATAGCGCCCAAAGCACAGGGGGCCAGCACGTCTACGTCGGCGAAGAGAATATCTTCCACACTTACAACCTGCCCGCCTGCGGTTGCTGCCGCCGCTTGGGCGCGGGCCGGGTCCACATCTGCAATCAACACGTCTGCGCCTTCTTGACCCAATTGGCGCGCAAGGTCCGCTCCAACAGCGCCCGCACCTTGTACCGCGATACGTACGCCGCCCAAGTCGTCTCGCCCCATAAAGCGGCGCACACAGGTCTTGATAGACAGAAGGACGCCGAGCGCCGTCATGGGGGAGGGTTCGCCACCAAAGCCCGCTTTGGGATCGCGGCCAAAGACATGGGTGGTCTCCAAGGCGATTTCTTCCATGTCTGATAAGGTCATGCCCACATCTTCAGCCGCCAAATAGCGCCCTGCCAGACCTTCAATCGCGCGACCTAAGGCCCGCATCAACTGGGGCGTTTTGTCGGTCTTGGGGTTGCCGATTAGGACGGCTTTGCCGCCACCTAAAGGAAGGCCAGCCAAAGCATTCTTATAGCTCATGCCGCGAGAGAGTCGCAGCACATCGGTCAGTGCGTCGTCCATACTGGTATAATTGGCCATGCGGACGCCACCGGCTGCTGGCCCGAGAAACGTGCTGTGGATGCCGATGATCGCGCGTAGGCCCGTTTGATGATCATGGGCAAATACAATCCGCTCATGGTGGTCAAACTCGACATGATCGAACACTGCTGACATCGCTTTACGCCTTTTCTGGATGCGCCGGTATACACGCCTAGTCCCTAAGCCCTGTCGTCGCACTGTGGCGTGACACAGATAGCACAGGGCAGGGGCGTGGCGCTGCGCGCGGGTTTCGACTACATCTGAATTTTGGAAGCAACCTTAGTCTGCACTTCCGGCGGTATTTTTGTGAAGGAAGATCAAGATGATCGCGAATCTAATTTTTGATCGCGAAACCCAGCAAGTGCTGGACGCCGTTGAAACAAATCGCTCGATCTGGAAAGCCAGACTTGAGGATTGGTGCAGTATCAATACCGGCTCTCGCAATCTCGAGGGCTTGCAGGCGTTTCTGCTCAAGCTGGAAGCGGCCTTCAAAGTCCTGCCCGGCACCTGTTCGCGGCGCGCTTTGCAGCCAGAGGCGATCGTCAATGCTCAAGGCCAACAGGCAGAGCAAGCCTTAAGCGATTCTTTGCACGTGGTTGTTAGGCCCGAGGCCCCGATCAAGCTGGTCTTGACCGGCCATTATGACACCGTCTTTCCCGCGCAATCGAGTTTTCAGACCGTAAGAGAGATAGAGCCCGGTGTTGTAAACGGGCCCGGTGTCGCCGATATGAAAGGTGGCCTTTGGGTCATGCTGGAGGCGTTGAAGGCGTTTGAAACACTGCCTTGTTCAGCTCAAATTGGCTATGAAGTCCTTCTCAGCCCCGATGAAGAAATCGGCTCACCCGGTTCTGCCGCTTTGTTGCATGAGATTGGCGCGCGCAGCCACATCGGCTTGACTTATGAGCCAGCGCTCGCGGACGGCTCCATGTCCGGGGCGCGGAAGGGCTCGGGTAAC
>JBEIEG010000414.1:0-1684 GCA_040383035.1 Hyphomonadaceae bacterium
ATCATCCGCCCCATCCCGCAACAAAGCTTGGCGCACATTGTTGGCCAAACGAGACGCTAACTTCTTGGCTTGGCTATCTTGCCGCTTCACCCGTCGCCCACCGACAAAGCCTAAACCTTTTGGCGCATCGGGGCGATTGAGTTGTTGCAAAAGGGCTGGCAGGTCTGCTGGATCATTCTGGCCGTCGCCATCCAGCGTGCCGATCACCGGTGCCCGCGCAGCCAAGACGCCATTCATAATTGCCCGGCTTTGGCCCGCGTTCTTGCGGTTTGCCAGCACACGGAGCGCGGGAAAGGTGGCCTTTAGCGCGACAAGCTTCGCATGGGTGTCGTCCTTGGACGCGTCATCGACGAAAATCATCTCAAAGGCCCAACCATCTAGGGCCGCCGCGATTTCTTGCACCAGTCCTGCTACAGCCCCACTCTCGTTATGGACAGGCACCACAACAGAAATGTCGAGCGGTTCTAAGCGGGGCACGGATGGATTCGGTGTGGACATAAACGGGCTTTAGCGCGGCACGCCAAGAAGGGCTAGTTGGTGCCTCAGGAAAGGAATGGGTTTCGTGCGGTCACGGTGCCGTAGATCTGATTATGGTTCAGGTCTTCGGTATAAAGTAATCTTGCGCCAAGCCGCTCTGCCGCCGCGATAATTGCACCATCCCAGTATGAGATTTGATAGCGATCCGAGAAACCAATGGCTTGCTCAACCAATTGGCTATCAATGGCTTGGCATGGCTTGAGTGCAATTTGCCGGACCCAACCTAAGGCCAAGGCCGATGACATGACATGGGTTCCCTTCCGCGTCACGTTGTAAAAAAATTCCGCTAGAACTTGGCCTGAAGTACAATAATCCTCTTGTCGAATGATTTCACGTGCGATTTTGGCCTTTTCAACCTCCTGCCCGCCACGGTCAGCGGCATACATGAGGATATTGGTGTCTAGAAAAACAAGCTTAGTCAAAGCGGGGATCGCCAGAATACGTGTCACTACGTGAGGGTCGCCAATCACCCATGCGGTAGGGTGACTCGTCGATCAGTTTCAATAAAGCCTCGCGCGCCTCGTCTTTTTCAACGGGCACTTCCGCCTCTGTCAGCCCTTTTAAGAACCCACGGACAAGCTCGCTCACGCTGGTCCGCCGGATGGCTGCAACAACCCGCGCCCGCTGAAGTACCTCTTCATCAACCGCCAAAGTGATATTTTTGGTCACAATCGACCTCCACTGTTTATGTGTAGCACATAACATGTGAGGCTGTGACTATCTACTTCCAAAAAGACAATAACTAAGACCCAACGGACCAAAAAGACGGTGACGCCAGCCAAAAAAGGCCCCCGATAGGAGGCCTTTGAAGCATTGGTTACGTGGAATGTGACCCTAAGCCGCCTTGCGAACCGCCGCGACGATCTTTTGTGCCGCATCGGCCAGATCATCGGCTGGCACGACGGCGAGACCACTGTCGCGTAGGATTTGCTTGCCCAATTCGACATTGGTGCCTTCCAGACGCACGACTAACGGCACTTTCAAGCCAACGTCGGTGATGGCTGCAACAACGCCTTCAGCGATCACGTCACAGCGCATGATGCCGCCGAAGATATTGACCAAAATGCCTTTTACGGCAGGGTCTGCGGTGATGATTTTGAACGCAGCTGTTACCTTTTCGCGCGTCGCACCGCCACCCACGTCGAGG
>JBEIEG010000415.1:0-1646 GCA_040383035.1 Hyphomonadaceae bacterium
AAACGCTTTGCCGTCGTAGATACCTTACATACGCTCTTGGCCTTTGGGCTTGGGATTGGCTGTGTTGTGTTTTTTGCCATGGGCCCTGAGGGTCCGTTCATCGGCATGTTGATCGCTTCAGTCATTGTGCTGGCGATAGAAGGGCCAGCCCTGTGGATGGCCGCGCGGAAAGGGTCGCTGCAGCCCGAACGCGGCAAGGCCTACTTCGCCTATGGTGCTCCCTTGGCAGGCGGCCTTATTTTAAGCCTAGCTCTGACAAGTGGGGACCGTTTCGTGATCGCTGCCTTTTTGGGCGAAGGCGACGTCGGGGCCTATTCTGCGGGCTACCAGGTTGGCGCACGCATTCTCGACATCATCTTCACGTGGGGTGCCGCAGCCGTGACACCGATCTTAATTGCGGCTTATGAGCGCGGCGGCCCGGCCGAAGCTGTAAAGGCAGCCCACCAAGGCTATGTGGTTCGCCTTGGTATTGGGGCACCCGCCGCTTTGGGCATTGGCCTACTCGCTGGCCCAATTTGTGAGATCTTGATCGGCGAAGCCCTGCGTGAACGCGCGATCCAGGTCGTGCCGTGGATCGCGTTTTCTGCCTTGCTGGCGGGCATGTGCGACTATTTTTCCGAAGCCTTCATGCTGTCGAAAAAGGCATTACAGCGGGCGCTCTTGCTTCTGGTGCCGGTGATTACCAGCCTCAGTCTAAATGTGCTTCTGTTGCCGAAGTTTGGCTTGATAGGCTCAGCTTACGCCAATGTCGCTGCCTATGGTCTTGGCATGACCATGCTGGCGTGGATCGGCCGACGCTATGTGGCTTTACCGATTCCACTTTTGGAAACTGCCAAGATTGCAATTGCTTGCCTCTTGATGGCCGGCGTGGTGCTGGCTCTCCCAAGCTTTGGTGCGTTCCAGGACCTTATCCTCAAAGGCGGGCTCGGTGCCTTCAGCTATGGTGCCTTTGTTATCCTCTTGAATGTCGCTGGCGCGCGCGACTTTACCAAGGCTATGTGGACCCGCCTGCGCCCGCAAACGGGGGCATTATGAGCGAAACGATTTTTACCAACGGCGTAAGGGCTGAACGCCCTTTGGAACTCAGCATCGCGACGCCTTTTTTTCGCAACGACCCCAGTCAGCTGATAGAGATTTTGTCTCGCCAAATGACGGGCCAAGCAGTTGAGTTGATCGTCGTAGATGATGGCTCACAGGACCCCTTGGTGACAGCTACGGTCGAAGCAAGTCTCCAGAACTTAAATGTCCCTGCCAGTTTGATCACGTTGCATGACAATCAGGGTCGTTCTGCGGCGCGCAACCGTCTGATTGCAGAGGCCAAGGCCTCTGTCATTTTGTTTCTGGATTCCGACATGGCCCCAGATTCTTCAAGTTTTGTGGCAGATTGGCTGACGCTTGCCCGCGATCCAACCACGGAAATTGTGTATGGGGGATTTTCCACCCTGCAGGTCCCCGATTGCGCTGCTTTGGCTTTAGCCAAAATGGTGGCCCAAAAGTCCGATTGCTCGTCGGCAAGTGAACGTCAAAGCCGGGGTGCACTAGCGGTAGCTACATCTAACCTACTCGTGCGCAAAGCAATCTTGAATGATACGCCTTTTGATGCGGGCTTTTCTGGCTGGGGCTGGGAAGATGTTGATTGGGCTTTA
>JBEIEG010000416.1:0-1552 GCA_040383035.1 Hyphomonadaceae bacterium
AAAGAGGGCCGAGGCGGTTGCCCGCATATTGGGTGGCACGATGCCTTGAAATGCGGCCAGAACTGGTCCGAGCCAGGCGAGCCCTAAAGCTGTCGGGATTAGGAACACGAAGAACGACACCCAAATGGAGTCAGACAAAATGCCAAACGCGAAGAAGGGTGTTGTGGCAACAAAAGCCAGCGCAGGAACAAGGGCATATGCGCCTTTATTCTTGGCCCCAAAGCGATCTCCCAATTGACCACCCAGCCAGATACCAATCAGGCCGCCAACCAGCACAATTGTGCCGTAAAAGTAACCTGCATAGAGGAGGGGGCCTGCACCTGCGGGGATCATCCAATCCGGCAGCCAAGACATGGCTTTGCCTAAGTCCTCACCCCAAGAGCGCACGAAGAAAGCTGGTAGCCACGCAAACAGGCCATAGCCCATCATCGAAGACGATGCGGCTCCCAAGGAAATGGTCCAAAAGCTTGGCTTCTTGACCAACACCGACATGACTTCACGCAATTTCGCCGGTGCTACTTTAGCTCCCGGCGGATCATACCGGCCCCGAACAGGCTCCTTCATCAGGGTTTTGAAAATCGGGGCGAAGGCTACACCCATTAAGCCGACGATGATAAAAGCCCAGCGCCAATCCAAAACAGTTGCGATCACGCCGCCAAAGATAATGCCGACAGCCGAGCCAATCGGAATGCCGAACGAATAGGCTGCCATGGCGCGTCCGCGCCGGTCTGGTGGAAAATAATCCGACAATAAGGAGTAGGCAGGGGCAACCCCGCCGGCCTCTCCCACACCAACCATCAGACGCGCGGCAAACAATTGCCAGAAGTTTTGTGCCAACCCGCACAAAGCCGTCATCGCACTCCACAAGGTAAGCGCAATCGTCATGATCCAGGTACGATCAAACCGGTCTGCCAAAAGGGCAATGGGAACGCCCAATGTGGCATAGAACAAGGCGAAGGATAGGCCCCGCATCAGGCCCAATTGGGTGTCACTCAATCCAAGTTCTGCTTGAATCGGGATCGACAAAATCCCGATGATCTGGCGGTCGAGAAAGTTGAAAGTATAGACGATGACCAAAAGGGTCAAAACAAGCGTGCGATAGGCTGAGCTTGGATCATTGGCCTGTGCGGGTTGCATGGTCACCTCTATCTATAAAAGGAAATGCCCCCGGACTTCGCCGGGGGCACAGAGGACTTGGGGAAGATTAAAATTTAGCAGATAGGCTCAAGGTCACCGTCTTTGGCGGACCATAGAAACTGTTTTGCACGTTGCCGAATGTTGCCCCAGCAAACGAGTAGCCACCGACCGTGTAACGTTCATCGGTCAAGTTGCGACCTGTCAGCGCCAAACGGAACACACCGTCTTCGCTGTTCCAGCCGATACCCGCATCAACCAAGGTCACAGGGTCTATTTGGTCCACCAAAGGATTGACGAACTCAAACATGCTGTATTCGCTGCGGTAGGAGCCCGACAAAGTCGCATCTAGTGAACCCATTGTGCCAAGATCACGCGTGTATTTGAACGCGACATTGCCATTCCACTCTGGCGTGTT
>JBEIEG010000417.1:0-1536 GCA_040383035.1 Hyphomonadaceae bacterium
GCAGCTAAGCCGATTACGACATCGCTCGCAATCAGCTGCAAGCTTTGGGCGTCTTCCATCCCCTTGGCATGGTCATCTTCGGCCCCTTCGACCGCCTGCATAAGCGCTGTTTGCCCGCCTGCCATCAAGAAGACCATCCGCTCTTTCGGCCAGCCATAGGTGGGGCCAAGCTCCACCCCGTCTTGCACGCCAATCCGGCCAGAGGTGCCGGCACCGGCATAAACCAGTCGACCATGCCGCCCCAAACGAGCTGCCGCTTCCTCGGCTGCGTGGGCGAGCTGGGCTGAGACTTTGGCAACCGCTTCTGCCGCGTGGGCTTGATTGGCGATCATTTCCGCCACCGCGTCATGAGTTGGCCAGTCAGCAATATGGAGATAGGCTTTGAGCGCTGCTTCGGTCATGACTTCAATTGGGCCTCTTAACTTAAAACCTTGCTGGCGTGTGAAGTTTGGGCGCGCCCGCGAAACGGGTCAAAGCCTAAAAGAAGTCGACCACATTAGCCAATCACAGAATCTCGCAACACCAAAGCGTCCCAGGCCTTGCTGACATTGACTTGTACCCCCAAGTGAGGGCGAGATGGACGTGACCAACGGCTTGCAACCAAAGGACTAAATGCGCGATGACCGACTATGCCAAAACAGTGATCGACCTGATTGGTGGGACACCACTTGTCCGATTGCGCGCTGCGAGCGAGGCCACTGGCTGTGAAATTTTGGGCAAGGCAGAGTTTTTAAATCCTGGCCAATCTGTGAAAGACCGGGCTGCTTTGGGAATTATTCGCGATGCAGAAGCCAGAGGTGCCTTAAAGCCTAGCGGGCTGATCGTGGAAGGGACAGCGGGTAACACCGGAATTGGCCTGTCCATGGTCGCCAATGCGTTGGGTTATCGCTGCATTATCGTCATGCCGCGCACGCAGTCCCAAGAGAAAAAGGATGCGGTGAAGCTGTTTGGCGCAGAATTGGTCGAAGTCGACGCCGTCGCCTTTTCCCACCCCGATCATTACACCAAAGTATCCCAGCGCTTGGCCGAAGAGCATGGTGGCCTCTGGGCCAATCAATTCGATAATCTGGCCAACCGCCGCGCGCATGAGGAAACTACCGGGCCCGAGATTTGGGAGCAGACCGCAGGCAAGATTGACGGTTTCATTTGTTCGGTAGGCTCAGGCGGCACATTGGGCGGGATTAGCCGAGCGCTGAAAGCACGAAATCCGAACGTTGCGATTGGCATTGCTGACCCCGGTGGGGCCGCGCTTTATCATTGGTATAAGGATCGCGAGCTTAAGGCGACAGGAACCTCTATCACCGAAGGCATTGGCCAAGGCCGCGTCACCGCGAACTTAGAAGACGTCCTTGTAGATTATGCCTATCGCGTAGAAGATGAAGACTGGCTTCCCACCTTGTTTGATCTGGTTAAGAATGAAGGCCTAACTATTGGTGGCTCTGCAGCTCTCAATGTTGTTGGCGCGATGCGATTGGCGCAGGATTTGGGGCCGGGCAAGACCATCGTCACCATCCTATGCGATTATGCCAGCCGCTA
>JBEIEG010000418.1:0-1528 GCA_040383035.1 Hyphomonadaceae bacterium
GCCACCTTGGGCTTTGGCCTGTCCACCACCTTATGGATTTCGGTGGCCTGTTTGGCGCTGGCCGGTGCTGCTGACATGATCTCCGTCTATGTCCGCTCCTCATTGGTTCAATTGGCAACACCAGATGCAATGCGCGGGCGGGTATCTGCCATCAGCTTTGTCTTCATCTCCGCATCCAATGAGATGGGCGAATTCCAGTCCGGCGTCGCGGCCCGCCTTTTGGGCCCCGTTACCGCTGTTGTCGTCGGCGGCATTGGCGCGGTCTTCATCGCCGGGGCGTGGATGCGCTTGTTCAAGCCCTTGGCCGAGGCCGACCGCTTTGAAGATGCAGCGCCAGAAAATCAGGGCTCGACCAAGGGGTCTTGATCGGGCTAATCTCAACGAAACATAAGTTTAGGGAGCACGACCATGGGCGTTTTAGACGGTAAAGTCATTCTGATTACAGGCGGTGGTAATGGCATTGGCCGCGAATGCGCGCTGCAAGCTGCAGCCGCTGGGGCCAAAGTCGTCGTAAACGATCTTGGTGGTTCTGTTACAGGTGGCGATGAAGGCTCTGTCGGGCCAGCCCAAGCGGTCGCTGATGAGATCAAGGCAGCGGGTGGCGAGGCTGTCGCCAATTCTGAATCGGTGACCGATTTTGCTGCCGTCAAAGGCATGATTGAGCAGGCCAAGGATGAGTTTGGTGGTCTGCATGCCATCATCAATCCAGCTGGTATCTTGCGCGATGGCATGTTCCACAAAATGTCTGAGCCTGATTGGGATGCCGTGATCGATGTGCACTTGCGCGGCGCCTATAATGTCACCCGCGCCAGTGTTGAGTTGTTCCGCGAACAACAAGACGGGGCCTATGTGCTCTTTACCTCCACGTCAGGCATCATCGGCAATATTGGCCAAGCCAATTATGCCGCCGCTAAAATGGGTGTCGCGGGCCTGTCGCGCATCATCGCGATGGAAGGGGCTTTAAAGAACGTCCGCTCCAACGTTATTGCACCGTTTGCTTGGACGCGGATGATCGCCACCATCCCCGTGAAGGATGAAGCCAGTGCGCAACGCGTTGAGCGTATTCGCACCCGGATGCGCGCCGATCAGGTCGCGACCTTCGCAGTCAGCCTGTGTTCAGCTGCAGCCAGCCATGTAACAGGTCAAATATTCGGCGTACGCGGCAATGAAGTGGTGGTCTTTGACCAACCAAGGCCTGTCCGCTCGGTATCGAGGATTGACGGATGGACACCAGAGACACTGATCGAACATGGACTGCCTGCTTTGAAAGGTGGGTTCATGGGCTTGGAAGCAACAGCCGGCGTCTTCACGTGGGATCCCGTCTAAGCAAGACGGGCATCGCGCTTGCTTTGTGCGGGCTGGTAGCACTCGCCGCCAGCCCGGCGCTTAGCCATGGGGTGCATTCACACGCAAAAGGTGCACCCAAGCCCGTTCTCGTCTTGGAGGGGGAGTTTGTGGCAAGCGAGTTGAATGGTCGTCGGTTCAATCGCGGCGAGGATACCCCAAAGGCCACCCTGATCTTTTTGCC
>JBEIEG010000419.1:0-1525 GCA_040383035.1 Hyphomonadaceae bacterium
CGCCGGCCATAAGAGCGTTGCTGAAATGGCTGAGATCTTGGGTGTGGATTCCTTGGGCTTCTTATCGGTTGACGGGCTGTATTGGGCGCTCGGTGAAGCCACACGTAACCCGCATGCGCCACGTTATTCTGATCATTGCTTCACAGGCGACTACCCCACACGACTGGTGGATTTCGACCGCTCGCAATCAGATAAGGACCATCAATTGTCCTTCCTGGTTGAAGCCTAAGCACCCATAGCGAGAACATCTATGACCGATACGAAAGTCGTCCTTGTAACCGGGGCAAGCCGGGGCATCGGCCGTGCCGCAGCCTTGGCTTGTGCGCGGGCGGGCATGCAAGTCATCGCTACAGGCCGTGCACAAAAGGCGCTGGAAGACTTGGATGACGAAATTCGGCGTATGGGGGGCCTACCTGCCACCATCGTGCCAATGGATTTGACCGACTTTGACGCCATCGACCGTCTAGGCGGGGCTTTGTTCCAGCGTTATGGCCGCTTGGACGGCATGATCCACGCAGCAGCGCATTTGGGCGAGCTGACCCTTGTCGCCCATGCGACACCGCGCATGGGTGAGCAAATGATCGCAACCAATCTGACGGCAAGTTGGCGCTTGATCCGTTCGATGGAGCCCTTGTTGATCCAAGCGCCTGCCTCACACGTGATTTTCTTTACCTCAGGCGTCGCCCATCATCCACGCGCCCATTGGGGCCTTTACGCGGCCACCAAAGCCGGTGTCGAGGCAATGGCTAAGTGCTGGGCTGACGAGATTGAGTTTAAGAAGGTGGTCGTCACCGTCCTCAATCCAGGTGGCGTGGCAACCATGATGCGCAAGAATGCGTTCCCAGGCGAGGATCAAGCCACCCTCCCCCAGCCCGAACATCTCTCCAGCCTGATTTTGGAATTGATGAGCGAAAGCCATACGCAAACCGGGACCACCGTGCATTTCCGTGAGACGGAGCACTTTAAGGCTTGGCAAGCGGCCCATCAGCCAAACGCTTAAAAGAGAAACGTGCTGCGAAAATCTGTTTCAGATTTTGTGCGCGCGGCGCTAGCGCGTCTTCTTATTGGCCCGCGAGGCATTCTTGCCTAGCTTCTTACCGCCGGTCGGAATGCGGGCCTTCGGTGCAAAGGTTGCGCTCCTGGGCTTTGTTGGTTTTGGCTTTTCAGCCGCCTTGGGTGCGCGATCAGACTGTTGGGCGTGCTTAGAAGCAGCTTCGCGATTCTTGCGCGACAAATTAGGCCGCCCACTCTCATCACCCGCATACGGGTTCTTCGGCGCGCGCACCATGAAGCGAATGGGTACCGCTGGCATATCAAAGGCCTTGCGAATACCGTTGACCAAATAGCGCACATAGGTATCGGGCAGTTGCGCTGCGCGGCTTGCCAGCAAGACAAAAGTTGGTGGGCGGGCCTTGATCTGGGCAATATAGCGCGGCTTCACACGCCGACCGTCCACGGCTGGCGGCGGTTGTTTGGTCACCACTTCCTTCAGCCAGTCATTGAGGTCGCGTGTCTTCACACGGGC